>NZ_JBIEIS010000039.1:0-132753 GCF_043496855.1 Nonomuraea sp. JJY05 | reverse complement strand
CTGCCCGTCCAGGGCTGTCAGCGCTTGACGGCGACCACCGAGTACGGGGTGTCGGGGGCCGGGGTCGTCGTGAAGCGGGCGTTGGGCAGGTAGAGGCGCTTGCCGAAGGCGGCGACCGTCGTCGGGATGTCGAACCGCGGGTCAGTCAGCCGTTTCACGACCTTTCCGGATTCGCCGTCGCGGGTCAGGCTGACGACGGCGATCGCGTTCAGGCGGTTCTGCACCGCGTACAGGGTCCGGCCCTCCAGCAGCAGGCCGTCGCCGTTGACGAGCGACTCGCCGCCCAGGTCGACCTCCGTGGTGACCCCGGAGGACGGGTCGGCCTCGAACAGCTTGCCGGTGTTCGACTGGACGATCAGCAGCGACCTCCGGTCGGGGCTGGGGGCGATGCCGTTGGCGTTGTTGCCGGTCGTGTACTGGATGGCGCCGGACAGCGGTATCTTGACGGCCTCGCCGGGCAGCGCGCCGCCGCGCCCGAGCTCCAGCTTGTACAGGACGGGGTTGCGGGAGTCGGTGAAGTACGCGGCGCCCCCGGTGAGGATGACGTCGTTGACGAACGCCGGGTCGGCGGTCAGCTTGTACGACTTGACGACCTCGCCGGTGCGCAGATCGATCACGCGGGCGTCGCCGCCGGTGCCTCCGGCCACGAACAGCCGCCCGCGCCCGTCGGTCTTGAGCCCGAGCGAGGGCGTGCCCGGGCCCTTGCTGATGACGGACCCCTCGCCGGTCCGCAGGTCGGCCCGGTAGATGTCACCGGTCGCCCGGGAGCCGAAGTAGGCGTACGGGCCCGGCCCGATCGCGATGCCCTCCGGCTGGAACCCGTTCGGCAGCGCGAACGTGTCGGGCTTCGCGGTGGCCTGCGCGGGCACGCCGCCGAGCAGGACGACGACGAGGGCGCTGAGTGCGGTCTTCAGGATCGCGGATCTCATGCGGCCCACGATGCCCGCGCCCGCGGCCCGGGCAAAGCCCTGAGGGCAGCCTTCACAGGGAGCTTTCAGCAAGCGGGCTCGAGGCCGGGCGTGAAGGGCCACCCGCACGCCGTGGGATCACGCGGTAGGTTGGGACATAAGCGAACAAACGGGGTTTAGACATGTCAAACGGTGCCCGTCATGTTCTGGGAGTGGTCGCGGGGCTGCTCCTCCCTCCGATCATCGCCGCGAGCCTGTGGTACGGCATCGGCGACCACCTGCTCAGGTTCCAGACGGCGTTCGAGCTGTCCTGGCTCGGGCTGTCCGCGATCGTGGCGTCGGGGATCGCGTTCGCGTTCCTGGCCGGCTCGCGGCTGTCGCCGATCGCCTCGCTGCTCGGCGGCCTGGCGTTCACCGCCCTCGGCGTCCTTCCCTTCGTGGAGCTGCGGGGCGTGCGGGTGCTGCCCGACCACTGGCTCCCGAATGTCATGGAGGTGGGGTTCCGGACCGTGTCGGACTCGGGGGTGCTGCTGTTCCTGGGGGTGGCGCTGGTGGTCGTCTCGCTGTTCCCGTCGCGGTGGCGGTCCTCGGGGAAGCAGGCCGGGTACGCGCCCGAGTACGGGCCGGTGTCCTCGCCGTACGTGTCCTACAGCGGGCCGGAGGACGCCACGCGGCCGATGCACCGGGAATGAGGGAGGTCTGGCCTGACAGAATGCCGCCATGCGCGACTCAAAGATCGTCGACTTCCTGACCGAGCTGGCCGACAGGGTGCCCGCGCCCGGCGGTGGCGCCACGGCCGCCCTGCACGCGGCGCAGGGGGCCGCGCTGCTCGGCATGGTCGCCCGCTACACGACCGGGGAGAAGTACGCCGGCCAAGCCGAGACCATCGTCGGCGTGATCGGGGAGACCGACACCCTGCGGGTCCGCGCGCTACGGCTGGCCGAGGCGGACGCGGCGGCGTTCACCGCGGTCACGCACGCGTACCGGCTGCCCAAGGGCGAGGAGCGCAGCGCGGCCATCGCCAGGGCGCTGGCCGGCGCCGCCGAGCCGCCCGCCAGGGTGGTCGAGACCGCCACGCGGGTGATCGAGCTGGCCGAGGTGCTGCTGCCGATCTGCAACCGCAACGTGGTCACCGACGTCGCCGCCGCCGCGGAGGCCGCCCGCGCGGCGCTCACCACCGCCCGGATCAACGTGGAGGTCAACCTGTCGGGCATCAAGGACGAGCGGGTACGCGAGGAGCTGAACTCCCGTGTCTCCGGTGTGGACGCGGCCGTGGCCAGGGCAGACTGGGTGACCGCCGAGGTACGCGAGGAGATCAACCCGTGAGGACGCTGACCGGGAAAGAGCTGGCCGCCGCCATCAGGGCCCAGACGCAGGCCGAGGCGGCGGCGGGCCCGCAGCCGCGGCTGGCCGTGGTGGTCGCGACGGACGACGAGGCGAGCCTGTGGTATGTCCGCTCGATCGCCAAGGCGGCGACCGGCGTGGGCATCGCCTGCGACCTCGTCGATCTCGGGCCCGAGGCCGCTCCCGAGCGGATCGGCGAGACGCTGGCCAAGCTCAGCGCCGACGCCAACGTCCACGGCCTCATGCTGCAGACCCCGCTTCCCGCGGGCGCCTCCGCGCAGCGGCTGGCCGCGGCCATCGACCCGCGGAAGGACGTCGACGGCGCCAACCCGCTCTCGCTGGGCCGGCTCGCCGCCGGGCTGCCCGCGTTCCCGCCCGCGACGGCGGCGGCCGTGATGGCGCTGCTCGACCACTACGAGGTGGAGCTGGAGGGGCGGCGGGCGGTGGTGGTCGGGCGTTCGACCGTGGTGGGCAAGCCGCTGGCCCACCTGCTGCTCGACCGGCACGCCACGGTGACCGTCTGCCACTCGCGCACCCGGGACCTGGCCTCCGTCACCTCCACCGCCGAGGTGCTGGTCGCGGCGGTGGGCCGCCCCGGCCTGATCGGCGCCGGGCACGTGGCGCCGGGCGCGGTGGTGATCGACGTCGGCACCAACCCCACGGACGACGGCGGGCTCGTCGGCGACGTGGACTTCGACGCGGCGGCCGAGGTGGCGGGCGCGCTCACGCCGGTCCCGGGCGGGGTCGGCCCGGTGACGACCGCGCTGCTGCTGCGCCACACGGCCAGGGCGGCGAACCTCCCGTGAACGCGCAGATCCTGATCATTCAGAACAGCAGGAGCGGCGGCCCCAGCCGGCTGGGCGGCTGGCTGGAGGAGGCCGGGCTGGGGCTGGACGTCGTGCTCGCCCACGAGGGCACTCCCCTGCCCGCCCGCCTCGACCACGCGGCCATGATCATGCTGGGTGGCGGCTACCTGCCCGGCGAGGACGACCGCGCGCCGTGGCTGGCCGGCGCCCGTCGCCTCGCAGGGCAGGCGCTGGAGGAGGGCGTGCCCTTCTTCGGCATCTGCCTGGGCGGGCAGCTGCTCGCGGAGGTCGCGGGCGGCGAGGTGACCGCCGACACGGGCGCGCCGGAGAACGGCAGCCTCCCGCTCACGATCCGGCCCGAGGCCGCCGGCGATCCGCTGTTCCACGGGCTGCCGGAGGTGGTGCCCGCGATCGAGCACCACAAGGACGCGGTCACCCGGCTGCCCGGCGGGGCCGTCTGGCTGGCGGAGACGAGCGCCTGCCCGTACCAGGCGTTCCGGGTGGGTGAGCGGGCCTGGGGCGTGCAGTTCCATCCCGAGGTGCTGCCCGCGCGCATCCGCGAGTGGTCGCCGGACGGGTTCGACCCCGAGGAGGTGTACGCGCGGGCGGCGGCGGACGAGCCGGTCTCCACGCCGATCTGGCACCAGGTCACCACCCGCTTCGCCGCACTCGCCACCGGGACGCCCGGCGAGCTCACCGGGCGCAGGAGTCCCAGCCGAGCTTGACCCCCACCGGGGCGCCCGGCCGGGCTTGACCGCCACCGGGGCGCCCGACCGGTCAGCCCGCGTACGAATCCCAGCCGGGCTTGACCGCCACCGGGGCGCCCGACCGGTCAGCCCGCGTACGAATCCCAGCCGAGCTTGACCGCCACCGCCAGGCCGCAGGCGGCGGCGAGGTGGCGCAGGCTGTTGCCCGGCAGCCGGCGCGCGATCCTAGGCCCGATCCATCCCCCGAGCAGGAACCCGGCCGCCAGCGGCGCCGCCGCGCCCCAGTCCACCGGCCCGAACAGCGCGAACCCGAGCGCCGCCACCGCGTTCGCCAGCCCGGACATCACGTTCTTCATGGCGTTCAGCTTGGCGGCCGGATGATCGAACATGAGGGCCAGAACCGCGAACACCAGCAGCCCACCGGCCGCGCCGAAATACCCCGTGTAGATCGTCACGGCGAACAGCGCCACCCGCCCCAGCACGCCGTGCTCGCCGTGCGCCCGCCCCGACGGCGGCCTGACCAGCAGCAGCGAGGCCATCGCGATCAGCCACGGCGCGATCAGCTCGAACGTCCTGGCCGGGGTGACCAGCAACAGCAACGCGCCGGTCGCGCCGCCGATCGCGGCCACGGGGCCAAGCCTGAGCACCCGCGCGCCCTCCCCGGCCAGCTCCGGCCGCGATCCGGCGGCGGCGCCGATGCCGGTGAAGACGAGGGCGACGGTGTTGGTGACGTTCGCGGTGAGCGGGGGCAGGCCGAACGCCAGGAGCGCCGGGTAGGAGACGATCGAGGCGAGGCTGACGACCGTGCTCACCACACCGGCCGCCACCCCGACTCCGAGCAGGCCGAGCGTTTCTCCGACGATCACCCGGTTATGTTAGTTGTTGTCCGTTTTATCCCCCTGGGGCGGGGGCAGCACGTGGGCGATGGCCTCGGCGGTGGCCTGCCAGATCGGGGTGGCGGGGTTGATGACGTCGAAGTGGTCGCCGGGCATCTCGAGGTAGGTCACGTCGTCTCCGGCCCGCTCGGCCGCGCGGGCGTAGCGGCGGCTGAAGTCGATCAGGTCCAGGTCGTCGGCGGCGCCCTGGACGATGAGCTGGCGTACCCGGAGCGGGAGCCGGAGCAACGGCGAGGCATCCGCGTACGGCGGCGCTGCCCGGCCTTCCCCCAGCCCGGGCGCGCGCCCGCCCAGCGCGGCGCCGACGGCGCCGGTCCCGACCCACCGCCGGTCACCTTCCACAAGATCGAGCACCCCGGCAAGCGACACAGCCATCACCACCCCCACCCCGCTGGCCGCATTCACCTCACCGGCCGCCGCGTCCGCCACGGCGCGGAGGGCCAGCTGCGCGCCTGCCGAGTGGCCGACGACGGCCACCCGGGCAAGGTCCAGAGCGGCCACTGTCCCTGGCCTTCGGTCGGCACCCGGCGGGAGCGCGTCCGAACCGGACGCCGTCGCGAGTACGGCCAGTCCCCTCACCTCGGACGCCGTCGCGAGGACGGTCAGGCCCGCCGCCACGTCCGCCGTCGTCGCGTCCCAGCCGTGCAGGTCGGGCCGCCGGTACTCGAGGTTCCACACCGCGAGCCCGCGCCCGACCAGGTCGGCGCAGAGCGGCCCCATGATGTCGGCGGCCCAGATCGACCGCCAGTATCCGCCGTGGATCAGCATCACCACGGGCGGCTCATCGGCGTCCGGAAGGTACAGCTCGCCCCACTGCTCCGGCAGCGGCCCGTACGCGATCCGCCGCGACGGATGCCGTACCCGGTGCACGGCATGGCGGATCCCCCAGGCCAGCCCGCCGATGCCGCGCCCGTGAAGGTGGGTGGCACCCTCCCCGGCCGTCACGCCATCGGCGCGCTCGACGTCCACCCAGACCACCGCCCCGAGGTCGCGCCTGATGAGCGAGCGCACCTCGGCCGAGGGCCCCGGCAGCACGACCACACAACCCGCGCCGTTCGGCGGCGACGACGACGATGGCGATGGCGATGGCGAGGACGGCGACGGCGAGGACAGCAGCGAGAGGACGTGAGAGGCGTCGCGGGCGTGGACGAGTGCCCCGGAGACCCCCGCGGCGGCGAACTCCCGGGCCGCGATCTCCTCCAGCAACCCCGCGTCAGCCACCACGCCGGGGCCGACGACCACCAGCACCTCGATCATGAGTCCGGCCCCATGCGTAATAGCTTAGGCCGGGTGCAGGTACAGCAGCTTCACCCCTGGCCCACCACCACCGCCGAGGCCGAGGCCGTCCAGGACCGGCTCCGCGGGCACGTCGAGCTCACGGGGCCCGACGACTTCTCCCTGGTCGCCGGCCTGGACGTGCACTATTACGGCGACGACGCCCTCACGGCCGCCGTGGTCGTCCTCGACGCCGGCACGATGGCGACGGTGGAGGAGGTGACGGTGCGCGGCCGGGTGGCGTTCCCGTACGTGCCGGGGTTGTTCGCCTTCCGGGAGCTGCCCGCTCTGGTGGAGGCGCTCGAACGGCTCACGGTGACGCCCGACCTGCTGGTCTGCGACGGCTACGGGCTGGCGCACCCGCGCGGCTTCGGCCTGGCCTGCCACCTGGGCGTGCTGACCGGCCTGCCCGCGCTCGGCGTGGGCAAGACGCCCTTCGTCGGAACGCACGAGCCGCCGGGGCCGGAACGGGGCGACTGGGCGCCGATCGTCCACGAGGGCGCCGTCGTCGGCCGCGCGCTGCGCACGCAGCGGGAGATCAAGCCGGTGTACGTCTCCCAGGGCCACCGCATCTCCCTGGACACGGTCACCGACCAGGTCCTGCGCCTCGCCCCGCGCTACCGCCTCCCCGACCCGATCCGCCGCGCCGACCACCTGGCCCGCCACCCCGGCTGACGCCCGAGCCGACTACCCGGCCCACCACCCCAGCTGATCCGCCACCCCGACCACCTGGCCCGCCACCCGGGCTGGTCCCCGAGCCGACCGCACGGGCCGCCACTCCGGGTGATCCCCGCTGTCACGCCGGGCGCCAGGCCCAGACCAGGAGCCAGACGCTGAGTCCGAAGAGGGTCATCCCGAGCGGTACGTGCACCGCCAGCACGCCCGAGCCGCCCAGGGCGGACTGGGCGAAGCCGAGCAGCAGCACCGCCAGGCCGACCAGCGCGGGCCAGCCCGGACCCCGGCCGGGCCGCCACAGCAGGACGGCCGCGACCAGCTGCACCAGCCCCAACACGTGTACGGCGAGCGCCCCCATGCCGTGCGAGCCGGCCCCTCCCCCGCTCATCAGCTGCCCGGCCGTCACGGCCTGCGCCAGGACGGACAGCGTGTTGAGGACGACGACGGCCTTGAACGCGGTCACGTACCCGTTCCCCTTGGCGACCTGGGTTACCACTGGATCTCTCCTTCGACCTCGTTTGAGGCCTCCAGGATCGTGCCGGCCCCGCCGCAGGGCATCCGCCGCTCGTCGTCATCCCCGATACGCCGACGGTCGTACGGCCTAAACGCCCGAATAGGCCACCGGCGGGAGCACGGCCTGGGCGTCGGCGCCACCGAACCAGAGCCCGATCATGAACACGGCCGTCGCCTCCAGCAGCACGGCCCGCTCGAGCCCGCCGCCGTCCACCGGGGTGCAGCCGAGGTCGGTGACCAGCGTGCGCACCGCGGCCAGGGCGGCCGGGTCGTCACCGCACAGCGGCACGGCCAGCGGCCTGCCGTCGAACACCGGCGGGGTCAGCCGCCACACGTCCACATGGCACAGGTTGAACGCCTTCACCACGTGCCCTCCCGTGAGGTCGCGGATCAGCGGGGCGATGGGGCGGGCAGGGTCGTACGGGCCCTCGGCGTTGGCCACGTCGATGACGGGCTTGCCGCGCAGGGCGGTGCCGGCGGACTCGAGCACGCCGGTCAGCCCCGCCTGCCTGACGGCCACCATCACGACCTCCCCGAACGCCGCCGCCTCGGCCCAACTCCCGGCCCGCACACCCACCACCTCGCCCCGCGCACCCGCCACCTGGGCCTCCGCGCCCGCGGTCTCGGCCCGTGCGCGCGCCGCCTCGGCCCGGGTGTGCGCCGCCTCGGCCGTCATCGTCGCGGCCCGGGTCGCGCTGGCCGAGGCGTCCCTGCCGCTGATCATCACCTCGTGCCCCGCCCTGGCCCACTGCGTGCCCAGGGCGTCCGCCATGCCGCCCGCCCCCAGGATCCCGATACGCATGTTCGTCCTCCGTCGTATGAACTGGTAAGTAGAAGGACTGTAGAAAGCCCGTCACACACCATTTGGTGCCTAACGGAGGCCTCGTTGGGGTTCATCGCCGACTGCCAGGCCCGCCTGGCCTTCGACCTGCTGGCCAACACCTGGAACGCGGTCGTCCTGTGGGCGCTGCGCCACGGCCCCCGCCGGCCGGGGCGGCTGCGCGAGGAGATCGGCGGCATCAGCACCAAGGTTCTCACCGAGACGCTGCGCCGCCTGGAGTTCAACGGCCTGGTCGCGCGCCGCACGTACGCGGAGGCCCCGCCCCGCGTCGAGTACGAGCTGACCGACCTCGGCCGCACGCTTCTCGGCCCGATCGAGGCGTTCGGGGCGTGGGCGCACGACCACGGGGACGAGGTCATGGCCGCGCAGGACCGCTGGGAGTCGTGAGAGCTTTCTAATATTACAGAGCGTTACTGGATCACTACCCTGGGTAGCTAGACGACGGTTGTTCATTACCGTCTCCCAGGAGGTTCTATGCTTTTCTCCCCCCGCAGGATCGTCGCCGTCGCGGCCGTCGCCGGTGGCCTGGCCCTGCTCGCCGCCCCGGCGTCCTACGCCGTGGTGGATCCTCTCGCTCTGGTCCCCTGCCTGGCCGAGGCCGGCGCCGGCGCCACGACGCTGATCGACCCGACCGCCCCGGCCGTGCCGGCCGAGGTACCGGCCGTGAGCTGTCTGCAGCCCTGACCGGCTCAGCCTGGGCACGTCCCCGGCCGATCCGGTTATCCGGGCAGGCGGCGCGGCGAAGCCGGCCGCGCCGCCGCCACGGCGGCCCGATCAGTTCCCCCTACAGCGCAAGCCCAGTCCATCCGATAGCGCAGAGCAGCTAGGAGATCCTTTGAAGGTCCGCGTCCTGACCGCCGTCGCCGCACTCGCGCTGGCGGGCGCCATACCCTCCATCGCCCTCGACAAGCTCACCACCGACCCGCCCATCGTGCGCGTCGAGACCTGGGTCCAGCACGTCAACGTCTTCACGTCCTAGTGCGGCTCGCGCAGGTGCCCGTGGCCGACACTCCACCAGAGTCACGGACCATGTCCGGTTATGTCGGCTATTTCATGTTCCTCAGCCGGTGGATCCAGGCGCCGCTCTACATGGGGCTGATCCTCGCCCAGATCGTGTACACGTGGCGGTTCATGCTGGAGCTGCTCCATCTGATCGAGCTCGGGTTCGGCGGCTCACCACCGGAGACGACCGTCATGCTGATCGTCCTCGGCCTCGTGGACGTGGTCATGGTCTCCAACCTGCTCATCATGGTCATCATCGGCGGCTACGAGACGTTCGTCTCCCGAATACGCATCGATGGGCATCCCGACCAGCCCCAATGGCTTTCCCACGTCAACGCCAACGTGCTGAAGGTCAAGCTGGCCATGGCGATCATCGGCATCTCGTCCGTCCACCTCCTGCAGATCTTCATCAACGCGTCCAGACCGACCATCACCGACAGGGAGCTGCTGTGGAAAACGCTGATCCACCTGACCTTCGTGGTCTCGGCGCTGACGCTGGCGCTGATCGACCGCATCATGGCGGGCGCGCGGCGCGAGGCCGGGACGAACGGGGGCGAGCGGCAGTCGACCCTGCAGCAGGAACGGGTCGCCGCCTAGCCGGGGCGCCCCTGTGAGGCGGCCCGCCGCCGTCGTGGCGATCGCGCTGTTCGCGTGCTCGCTCGCGGGCGCCGCGCACGCCGAGGGCGAGGCCGCCAAGCCGGGCGGCCCGCCGCCGCTGATCGGCAACGTGACCATCTTCAACGACGAGATCATCGAGCCGGTGTCGCTGCCCGTGAGCACCTGCGGGTCGCTGCTCCCGCTGCTCGGCAAGGGGCCCACCACGTGTCAGGGCGCCTCACGGGTGTCGGACGACGACGCCTGACGCCGTACGTGCCCGCCTGCGGGGGCGGGCGGGCACGTACGGCAGGCACCTCGGGGCACCCCGGCGGGCCCGGAGGCGGGCACAGAGGCGGGCACAGAGGCGGGCACCCGAGGCAGGCACCCGAGGCAGGCACCCGAGGCAGGCACCCGAGGCAGGCACGAACGCGGGCGTCAGCCGAAGAGTTCCTCCAGCACCGCGGCCACCCCGTCCTCGTCGTTGGACAGCGTGCGGCGCTCGATCGCCGCCAGCACCAGGTGGTGCGCGTTGGCCATGGCGTAGCCGGCGCCCGCGTAGGCGAGCACGGCCAGGTCGTTCGGCATGTCGCCGAAGGCCACCACCTCGCCGGGCGCGACCCCCCGCTCCCGGCACAGCACGTCGAGCGTGCTGGCCTTCGTCACCCCGGGAGCGCTGATCTCCAACAGCCCTTCCACGCCGGAGTGCGTGACCTCGGCCAGCCCCTCGATCCCCGCGACGACGGCCGCGACCATCTCGTCCGCCGTGCTGGTGTGCGACTGGGCGAGCAGCTTGATGATGGGATCGTCGCCGTCGAAGACGGAGCTGACCTCGCGGAGGTAGGCCAGGTCCTCCACGATGCGCCTGGTGTAGGCGGCCTCGGCGAGCACGCCCTGGCCCGTCTCGACGGCCAGGCCGACCCCGGGCAGGGCCGCGGCCAGGGCCTGCGCGACCCTGTTCGCCGCCGTCCGGTCAAGGAGATGGCTGGTGACGATCTCGTCGGTGGCCAGGTCGTACACGATCGCACCGTTGCTGCAGATCGCGACGCCCGTGACGCCCACCTGACCGGCGATCGCGCGGACGGCGCGCGGCGGCCTGGCGGTGACGAAGACGATCTCGGCTCCGGCCGCGCGGGCGGCTCGAAGGGCCTCTACGGTGCGTGGGGTGATGGCACTCGCGGAGTTGAGGAGGGTTCCGTCGAGGTCGGTGGCAACGAGGCGGGGGAGGATGCGGGCGCTCACGGTGCCGATTATGCCGATCTTTCAGGTCCGCATCTCGGACGGGAGCCGCCCGGCCGCGTTCGAGAGCTCCAGGCCGAGGAGTTGCCCGGTGTCGCCGAAATCAAGGACGACATCCGCCACTTCAACCTGACTTACGACCTCTTCTGGCGCTATTTCGTGCTTCATTGCGATATAGGCGATATCGCGGAGCTTGTCCAGGCTCACGTACACCGTCTGCGGCCGCTGCCCGGACGGCGCCTCGTCCCAGCTCAGCAGCCCCTCCTTGGCCTCGTGCGAGCCCGCCAGCGCGGCCCGGACCATGGCCAGGGCCAGCTCGATCGCCTCCAGCGAGTCGACCCCGGTGACCTTCCGCTCGTGCTCCCACCCATCGAGCCCGTCGATCCGGTACGGGCACGACCAGTCCCCCGCCGGCTCCTCATAAGGCACGCCGATCGTGACGGTGACATCACGCGGCGGATCGGTACGCAGCACCAGCACCCGATGGGCGATCTCGTACATGTAGCCTGATCTACCCCATGAAAGACACTTGAAGGCCCCATCCCATACCGTCGCCGAAGTAAGCATTCCTGGCTGCGTCCGCCGCAAGCTAGGCTGCCTACGGTCGTAAGGGGGCCTAAGAGATGAACGAGTCATTCGGGACGCGGCTTCGAGCCAGGCTCGACGAGTGCGGGCCGCTCTGCGTGGGCATCGATCCGAGTCCGGCGCTGCTGCACGCCTGGGGGCTCGACGACTCGCCCGCCGGTCTGGAACGCTTCAGCCGCACCGTCGTCGAGGCCGTCGGCGACGTCGCGGCCCTGGTCAAGCCGCAGTCCGCCTTCTACGAGCGCTGGGGCAGCCGCGGCATCGCGGTGCTGGAACGCACCATCGCCGACCTGCGTGAGGCCAGGACGCTGGTGGTGCTCGACGTCAAGCGGGGCGACATCGACACCACGATGGCCGCCTACGCCGAGGCCTACCTCGACCGGGGCAGCCCGCTGGCGGCCGACGCCGTGACGCTGAGCCCGTATCTCGGGTTCGGTTCGCTGGAGGGCGCGATCCTGTCGGCCATGGCCAACGACGCCGGAGTCTTCGTGCTGGCCCGTACCTCCAACCCGGAGGCCGCGCCGCTGCAGCGGCTCGTGGCCGACCAGGTGCTAGCCGGGGTCGCCGCGGCCAACGCCGGGCACGAGCCGCTGGGGCCCGTCGGGGTCGTCATGGGGGCCACGCTGCCCGAGCTGGAGCACTCGCTGGACGACCTCAACGGCCCCATCCTCGCGCCGGGGCTGGGCACCCAGGGAGCCTCTCCCGCCGACGTGGCGCGGCTGTTCGGTTCCGTACGGCACGCCGTCGTGCCCTCGGTCTCCCGGGCGGTCCTGGCCGACCCCAAGCGGCTGCGCTCCCGCACGCTCTACTTCCGCGACGAGTGCGCGGCCCACCTGGACGCGAAGATCGCCACCCAGACGTGACGGTGATCAGCCCGGCCCGGAGGTCAGCACGCGGTTGACTGCGGCCAGCACGGCGTGCGCCGAGGCGGTCAGGACCGAGGTGTCCTGGGCCGCGCCCCAGCTGGTGACGCCGTCGACGCGGGCCTCCACGTAGGCGATGGCGCGGCTGCCCCGGCCGGGGTCCAGGGCGTGCTCGGCGAAGTGGAGGATGTCCACGTCGATCCCGTCGTCGCCGAGCGCGGCGGTCAGCGCGGACAGCGGCCCGTTGCCGGTGCCGCGCAGGCGGCGCCCCGACCGCAGCGTGCCCTCGAACTCGTGCACCCCCGGCGCCGTCTCCCTGGTGCTCCACTCGGCCAGCGCGCTCGTCTCCCCCGGGGCCACGTAGGTGGCGTGGAAGAGCTCCCACAGCTGCTCGGCCGTGATCTCCTCGCCGCTGCCGTCGGTGGCGCCCTGCACGACCGAGGAGAAGTCGATCTGCAGGCGGCGGGGCAGCTCCAGGCCGTAGCGGGTGCGGAGCAGGTAGGCGATGCCGCCCTTGCCCGACTGGCTGTTGACCCGGATGACCGCCTGGTAGCCGCGGCCCACGTCGGCGGGGTCGATGGGCAGGTACGGCACGTCCCACGGCGCCTGCTCCGGCGGCACGCCCAGCTCGGCGGCCCGCTTGGCGTGGTGGGCCAGGCCCTTGCCGATGGCGTCCTGGTGGGTGCCGGAGAAGGCGGTGTAGACGAGGTCCCCGGCGTAGGGGTGGCGGTCGGGCACGGGCAGCCGGTTGCAGTGCTCCACGACCCGGCGGATCTCGTCGATGTCGGACAGGTCGAGCATGGGGTCGACGCCCTGGGAGTGCAGGTTGAGCGCAAGGGTCACCAGGTCCACGTTGCCGGTCCGCTCGCCGTTGCCGAACAGGCAGCCCTCCACCCGCTGAGCGCCCGCCAGCACGGCCAGCTCGGCGCAGGCCACGCCGGTGCCGCGGTCGTTGTGCGGGTGCACCGAGAGGATCACCGCGTCTCTTCGGTCGAGGTGGCGATGCATGTACTCGATCTGGTCGGCGTACACGTTGGGGGTGGCCACCTCGACCGTCGCGGGCAGGTTGTGGATCACCGGGCGGTCCGGCGCGGCGTCCCACAGGGCCGTCAGGTCGTTGCAGACCTCCAGCACGTAGTCGGGCTCGGTGAGGTTGAAGACCTCCGGCGAGAACTGGAAGCGCACGTCGAGGCCGTCCGCGAGCCGGGCGATGTGCGCGGCGGCGTCCATGATCAGGGCGCGCAGCTCGGGCCTGTCGTGGCCGAGCACGACGTTCCGCCAGGTGGGGGCGGTGGCGGTGTAGAGGTGCACGACCGCGCGGGGCAGCCCCTCGATGGCGGCGAACGTGCGCTCGATCAGGTCGCGCCTGGCGGCCGTGAACACGACCACGGTCACGTCCTCCGGCACGACGCCGGGCTCGGCCAGGTGGCGGACGAAGTCGAAGTCGAGCTGGCTGGACGAGGGGTAGCCGACCTCGATCTCCTTGAACCCCATGCCCGTCAGCAGGTCGAACATCCGGCGCTTGCGCGCCGGGTCCATCGGCTCGGCCAGCGCCTGGTTGCCGTCGCGCAGGTCGACGGGCACCCAGAGCGGGGCTCGCGTGATGCGCGCGGCCGGCCAGTCGCGCTCGGCGAGCGGCACCTCGACGCGCTCGTGGGCGGGCTTGTAGCGGTGGTACGGCATGCTGCTGGGACGTTGACGGTTCCAGACGTACACGGACGGCGTCATGGCGGCTACACTAATCACAACACAGGTCCTCAGACAACCTGAGAGGTGCATTCGATGCCGCTCGGCTCCCTCCGTCCCAGCCCACTCGTCGAGCAGGCCACGCAGCACCTGCGCGAGCAGATCACGCAGGGCGAGTGGCCCGTGGGCACCCGCCTGCCCGGCGAGAACGCGCTGGCCAAGACCCTGGGAGTGGGGCGTTCGACGGTCCGGGAGGCGCTGCGCGCGCTGGCGGGGGCGGGGCTGGTGCAGGCGCGGCAGGGCTCCGGCGTGTTCGTGATCGCCACGGAGGTCGCCGAGGACTGGCCCGCCCGGCTGCGGCGGGCCGCCATCACGGACGTCTACGAGGTCCGCATGATGGTCGAGACGCAGGCCGCCCGGATGGCCGCGCAGCGGCGCACCGAGGAGGACGTCGCGGCGCTGGAGGAGGCCCTGGCGGCGCGGGCGGGGGCGGCGGCGGAGGACGACGCCGCGTTCGTGGACGCCGACATCGCCCTGCACGCGGCGGTCGTCGCGGCGGCCGGCAACCCGGTGCTGACCGACCTGTTCGCCGAGTTCGCGCCGGCGCTGCGCGAGGGGCTGATCGGGCTGGTGGAGGTGCTCGGGCTGCGCTCGCGCGACCGCAACCCCGGGCACGACGCGCACGCGGAGCTCGTCGCCGCCGTCCGGGACGGGGACGGCGACGCTGCGGGCGCGATCCTGCAGGCCGAGCTGGAGCAGACGCTCGCCCACCTGCACAACGCATAGCCTTGTCACGGTGACCGTCCGCACGCAGCGTCCCACTGCCCGCGTCATCCTGGCCGCCCCCGACGACCGTGTCCTGCTGCTCCGCTTCGTCCCGCCGGACCCGTGGCCGAAGGAGCCCTCCTGGCACCTGCCGGGCGGCGGTCTCGAGCCGGGCGAGTCACCGGCGCAGGCGGCGGCCCGAGAGGCGCTGGAGGAGACCGGCCACGTGCTCAGCGCCGCCGAGCTCGGCGACCCGGTGGCGGTGAACGAGGGCGCGTGGTCCAACCTCGGACGCCACTTCTACACCGTGCACACGTACTTCTTCGCCCGCGTGCCGTCCGCGACGGTCGCCCCCACGGCGCTGGAGGAGTACGAGAGGGAGGAGTTCAAGCTCGGCAACCGCTGGTGGCGCGCGGACGAGCTGGCCGCCACCGAGGAGCGCGTGTTCCCGCCCGGGCTGGCCGCGCTGCTGCCGGACCTCCTGGCCGGAGTGCGGTCCCCGGTCCCCGCCAGGCTCCTCTGGACGCACGAGAAGAAATCTTCGGAAGGGATGTAGAGAAGGCGCCGGCGGCTCCGACCCAGTCACGAGCACACCACCAAGGAGCACACCATGAGCAAGCTCATCTACTGGGTCCACACCTCCGTCGACGGCCACATCGACGGCCCTGACGGGGAGTTCGACTGGCCGGCGATGGGGCCGGAGCTGTCGGCGTACGGGGACGAGGTCCACGCCCGCGTCGGCACCTTCCTGTACGGGCGCGTCGTCTGGGAGATGATGTCCAACTACTGGCCGCACGCGGAGTCGATCTCGGACGACCCGCACGACCTCAAGTTCGCCCCCATCTGGCGCAGCACCCCGAAGATCGTCTTCTCCACCACGCTGAAGGAGGCCGGCTGGGACACCCGGATCGTCTCCGGCGACCTCGCCAAGGAGGTCGCCGAGCTGAAGAGCGGGCCGGGCAAGGACCTCCTGCTGAACGGCGGCTCCCGGCTGGCCGGCGCGCTCACCGAGCTGGGGCTGATCGACGAGTACCACATCATGGTGCACCCGGTCGTGCTCGGCGGCGGCCGGCCGCTGTTCCCGCCGCTGCCGCAGCGGACCAGCCTTCGCCTGGTGGAGACGCGGACGTTCGACGCCGGCGTGGCGCTGCTGCGCTACGAGCGGGCCGAAGGCTAGGGCAGCGCCGCCTCGATCTCGTGGCGGGTCGGCATGGACGTGCTGGCCCCCTCACGCTGCACCGACAGCGCCGCCGCCGTGGACGCGAAGCCCAGCGCGTCGGCCACGCTCATCCCCTCCGACCTGGCCACGGCGAACGCGCCCACGAAGGTGTCGCCGGCCGCGGTCGTGTCCACGGCCTCCACCTTCACCGCGGGCACCCGCAGCCGCTCCCCCGAGCGCGACCCGTACAGCGCACCCTCGGAGCCCAGCGTGATCAGCACCTCCTCGACCCGCTCCAGCAGCGCGTCGAGGGCGGCCTCCGCGTCGGCGGCGCCGGTGATGGCGGCGGCCTCGTGCTCGTTCGGGACGATCGTGGTGACCGCGTCGAGGAGCTCGTCCGGCAGCGGCCGGGCGGGGGCCGGAGTGAGATAGACGGGCACGCCGGAGACCTGGGCCGCCTGGGCGGCCGCCACGACGGCCTCCATGGGCAGCTCGAGCTGGAGCAGCAGCGCGTCAGAGCGGGCGATGGCGGCCAGGTCCTCGCCCGAGGGGCCGGCGATGGTGCCGTTCGCGCCGGGGACGACGATGATCGAGTTGCCGCCCTCGTCGTCCACCACGATGTGCGCGATGCCGCTGGGCCCGGGCACCTCGCGCAGGCCGCGCACGTCGATCCCGGCCTGCGCCAGCGTGGCGCGCATCTCCGCCCCGAACCCGTCGTCGCCCACCGCCCCGAGGAAGGCCACGTGCGCGCCCGCGCGGGCGGCGGCGATGGCCTGGTTGGCGCCCTTGCCGCCGGGCACGGTCCGGAACCGGTGCCCGGTGACCGTTTCGCCCCGCTTGGGGGCTTCGGAGACGTACGCGACGAGGTCCATGTTGGCGCTGCCGAAAACCGAGATCATGGCTTCATCATCTCCTGTGTGCGGGCGGCCAGCGCGGCCAGCCCCACCCCGTCGTACCCGGTCAGGCTGCTGGCCAGGCTGTCACGCAGGCGCCAGCGCTCCGGCACGCCGCCGTTCAGCGCGCCCGCGACGGACCCGGCCGTGGCCCCGGCCGAGTCGGTGTCCCAGCCGCCTGCCACCGCTCCGGCGATCGTGGCGGTGAAGTCGCCGCGGCCGTGGATGAGCGTGGCCGCGACGAGGGCGGCGTTGTTGACGGTGTGCACCCAGTGCAGGCTGCCATGGCGTTCGTGCAGGAGGTCGACGACCCGCTCGAAGTCGTCCTCGCGGGCGGCGTCCGCGGCGGCCAGGCGTACCGCCTCGTGCAGGCGCGAGCGCTCCGGCACCACCGACAGGCCCGCCCGCACGACCTCCTCGGGCGAGGTGGCGACCATGGTGGCAGCGCACATGGCGGCCACGAACATCGCCCCGTAGATCCCGTTCGCGGTGTGGGTCAGGCGGGCGTCGCGCCAGGCGTGCTCCGCCGCCGTGGCGGGGTCGCCCGGGTTGCTCCAGCCGTACACGTCGGCCCTGATCAGGGCGCCGATCCACTCCCTGAAGGGGTTGCGGCGGGTGGCCGTCGCGGGCGGCTCGACGCCGTCCAGGAGGTTGCGGTACGCGACCCGTTCGGCGGTGAACGTACGGCCGGCGGGCAGCTCGTCCAGCCACAGCTTGGCCACGTCGTCGGTGGTGAAGCCGCGGCCGTGGCGCTCCAGGACGGACAGCGCCAGCAGCGGGTAGTTGAGGTCGTCGTCCTCGGGGATGCCGTCGATGTTCTCGGCCAGGGAGTTGACGGCGCTGCGACGGTTCCACGGCCAGCGGCCGGCGACGTCGTCCGGGAGCCCCTTGGCGGTGAACCAGCCGCTGATGGGCCAGTTGCCGGTGGCCTCCGCTATCTGCCTGATGCCTTCGCGCGGGATCTTCTCCACGGGCTTGCCGAGCACGCACCCGGCCGCCCGCCCCTGCCACGCGCCCAGCACCCGCGCCGGATCCACGGCCGCTCTCGCCGCCGTGCCCGGCCAGGACGGGCAGGCGGCGATGATGCCGTCCAGGTCCGAGGGCTCGGGCAGCGGGGACGGCACGGCGGCCAGCTCGTCCAGCAGCTCCCCGGCCAGATCGCGCAGGCGGGCCGCCCCCGGCTCGGAGGCTCCGGCGCGCGGGGGCGCGTCGTGGCCGCCGGCCGCGTGCCAGCGGGCCGCGATCTCCCGTACGCGCTCCGCGTCGGGACCACAGGCGCGGCCGTCCTCGGCGGCCTGGCGGAGTTCGTGGCCGATCAGGTCCTCCGGCTGGACCCAGGTGAGCCGGATCACCGGCGGTCGAGGTCGGCGAAGGCGGCCTCGTGGCCGCGGCGCCGTACCAGGTCGTCGGCGTGCACCCGGCGCGCCACCTCCGCGATGGCGAGCCCGGGGGCCACCAGGTCGGTACGGCTGGCCGCCCCCACCTGCGAGACCCACTCCGACGGCACCGCGGACAGCCCCCCGAGGGCGCCCGCGATGGCCCCGCCCATGGACGCGATCGAGTCGGCGTCGCGCCCGTAGTTGACGCCGCCCAGCACGGTCTCTCGGTAGTCGCCCTTCGCGATCACCAGGAACCCGAGCGCCAGCGGCAGCTCCTCGATGCTGTGCACCCGGCTCGGCCGCCGCGCCCCGAGCCCCTGGTCGCGGTAGGTGTCGGCGACCGTGTCGTAGGGCCGCATGGCGGCGCGCAGCGTCTCGAACGACCCGTCCCAGTGGCCCAGCCCGGCGGCGGCCTCGCAGACGGACTCGATGGCGGCCCGCGTGCCGTCCTTGGCCAGGCGCAGGCAGGCCGCGATCACGGAGTCCGCGGTGGCGCCCGGCCGCATGGCCTCGGCCACGGCGGCGGCCATCACCCCGGCGGCCTCCCGGCCGTAGCTGGACTGGTGCGCCCCGGCCAGGTCGACGGCCTCGGCGTAGGCGGCGTCGGGGTCGGCGGCGTTCACGATGCCGACGGGGGCGACGTACATGGCCGCGCCGCAGTTGACGATGTTGCCGACGCCGGCCTCGCGCGGGTCCACGTGCCCGTAGTGGAGCCTGGCCACGATCCACTTCTCGGCCAGGAAGATCCGCTGCAGCGGCAGCGCCTCGGCCTCCAGCTCGGGGATCCAGCGCCGCTCGCCCATCAGCTCGGGCACCAGGTGCTCGGCCATCGAGTACGCGCTCAGGTGCCCGCCGGCCTTCTCGTACACGCGGATCAGGGCGTGCGTCATCAACGTGTCGTCGGTGATGTGGCCGTCGCCCTTGTGGTACGGGGCGATGGGGCGGGCGTTGCGCCAGTCCTCGTTGAACGGCGGCACGATGCCCTCGACGCGGCCCCCGTACCTCTCGACGATCTGCTCGGGGGTCCAGCCCTCGGTGGCGCCGCCCAGCGCGTCACCGACCGCCGCCCCCGCCACGCAGCCAGTGGCCCTGTCCTCAAGCGGCGTCATGCGATTCCCTCCGATAGTTCCATCAGATCCAGGCCCGCCAGATCAGGCAGGCAACAACCGGCCAGCGTGCGGGACGACGCGATCCACCCCTCCGGGATCGCCTCCAGCCCACGGCACGCCCCGGTCAGCGCCCCGGTCAGCGCGGGCGCCGAGTCGGCCAGCGCGGCCAGGCAGGCGGCCGCGGGCACGGCCCGCGCGAGCTCGCCGCCCGCGGACTCGGCCAGCGCCAGCGCCACCGGGACGGTCTGCGCGGCGCCGACGCCGTAGCTGTAGACGTGGTCGAGCAGCGCGGCGTCCAGCGCGGGCACGGCCGCGAACGGGTCGCCCGCCTTGCGCGTGACGGCCAGCGCCGCGCGGGCGTTGTGGCCGATGGCGGTGTCCTCGGGCAGCACGGCCAGCGCCGCCTCCACCGCCCCGGCCGCCGATCCCGACCGCACGGCCTCGGTCACGGCGGCGGCCATGGCCCGGGCGCCGAGTACGCCGTCGTAGGCGTTCGTCACCTGGGCGTCCTGCGTGGGGTCGCGCCCCAGGACCCCGAACGCCACGGCCCTGACGGCGGCGGCGTCGTCGAAATGGTGCGGGTTGTCGTGCCCGGACGCGGGCGGCTCGACGCCCTTGGCGAGGTTGTCGAGCGCGGTGGCCACCGAGATCCGCGCCCTGATGCCCTCCCGGGGCAGCTCCCTGAATGCCTCGGCCCTCGGGCGGTCGATCGTGAGCGCCGTCCAGGCGAGCCACTCGGCGTCGTCGGACGGTCCCACGGCCAGCGGGGCCGTGGGCTGGTTGAGCGCGAACGGGACCGGCAGCGTGGTGACCTCGTGCTCCTCCGCGAAGGCGTCCAGCTCTCTGTGCAGGCGTCTGCTCCAGGGGGCGTGCAGGGCCGCCCGGTGCCTGGCCGCCGGCCAACCGGCGGCGTCACCGACGGCGAGCCCGGCGAAGGCCCCTCTGATTCTGTCCCCCGACATCGTGATCTACAGTCCTCCCGCCAGTTCGTCGGCGACGTCCAGTACGTGTTTCCCGGCCACGACGGGCAGGCACTTGCCGGTCACGGGTCCAATCCTGGCCGCCCACCGCTCGGGCACGCCGCTCTCGCCGCGCATGGCTCCGGTGATAGCCCCGGCGATGGCGCCGATCGTGTCGGCGTCCCTGCCCAGGCTCACCCCGAACGTCACGGACGCCTCGACGTCGCCGTCTCCGGCCAGCACCGCCGCCAGCGCCAGCGCCACGGCCTCGGGGGCGACGTCGGTCCAGGGGTAATGCCTGATGACCACGGCCTCGTGCAGCGCCTCGACGAGCGCGACCTCGTCGGCCGGGCCCATAGTCGGGAGGAGCGCGCAGGCCCGTACGACGTTGCGGGCCGTCCACGAGTCGGCGGGGATCACCGACAGCGCCGCCCGTACGACGTCCTGGACCGGGGCCCCGCCCATCGCGGCGGCCACGGCCCCCGCGACCGCGCGGCCGCCCAGGATGCCCTCGCCGGATCCGCTGACCAGCCCGTCCTGCTCCACCAGCCGGGCCGCCTGCGCGGGATCGCCCGGGCAGAACACCCCGTACGGCGCCGCGCGCATCGCGAGCCCGTCCGACCAGCCGTGCGAGTGCACCAGACCCGTCAGCGGCGGCTCCAGCCCGCGGCGAAGCGCTTCGACGGTGCCGAGCTCGGAGAACCCGGCTCCGCGCATGGGCCCGTTGACCCGCGGGATGATCTCCCGCCGGTACGCCTGCGCCACGTCGGCGGAGGTCAGCGCGTGCCCGTGCCGCACCAGGAGCGAGGCGGCGAAGATGGCGTACTCCGTGTCGTCGGTCCCGCCGCCCTCGATCTCCGTGAGCCGGCCCCACCGCCGCCGGATCTCCGACGGCGGCAGGTTCTCGGCCGGGGCCCCGAGGGCGTCCCCGGCCGCGAGGCCGAGGAGACACCCACGGGCTTTATCCCGATAAGTCACCGCTGGTACCGCTCCAACACCTTGTTGCCGTCCTCGACCAGCTTCGAGGCCGCCTGGTCGATGGTGATCTTATTGGCGAAGTACTCCTGCAGCGTCGGCGTGGCCACCTTGGTCTTCCACTCGTCGAACCCGTTCACCTTGAGGAACGGGGCCACGACGAGGTTCTTGGCGGAGGCGGTGGCCACGTCCCAGCCGTTCTCCTTGGTGGTCATCGCCGGGTCGGCGGCGGCCGCCTGGGAGGTCGGCAGGAGCCAGTCACCCTTGGCGAGCTTGGCCTGGTTCGGGCCGTTCAGGAAGAAGGCGATGAACTTCATGGCCTCGTCCGGGTGCTTGCTGTCCTGCGCGATCGACAGCGTCTGCGAGACCGCGCCCTGCTGGGCGCTCGTACCCTTCGGCGCGGGGAGCGTGACCCACTCGAAGCCCTCCGGAGCCTGCTCGGCGACCTGCTGGCGCAGGTACACGCCGGCGGGCAGCAGCGCGAACTTGCCCTTGTAGAAGGCCGGCAGCGGGTCCGCGGTGCCCTGGCCGAGCGCGGCCGGGTCGGCGGACTTGTCCTTGTAGAGCTGGTCGTGGATGCGCTGGAGCACCTCGCGCTCCTCGGGCCCGACCTTGACCGTGGTCTTGCCGTCGGCCGTCTGGAAGAACGTGCCGCCGAAGTTGAGCGCCAGGTTGAGCGTCTTGTTGACCGGCGACTTCATCGGCCAGGCCACGCCGAAGTTGCCGTCCTTGGTCATCTTCTTCGCCGCGGCGGAGAACTCGTCCCACGTCCAGGGGTTGTCGGCCGTGGGGACGCGCACGCCGGAGGCGTCGAGCAGCTTCTTGTTGGCGATGATGACCTGCGACTCCTGCAGGAACGGCACGCCGTACACGCCCTGCTGGCCCTTGCCGTCGTCGAAGGTGACGGTGTCCCAGGCGGGCTGCGGGATGTCGCTCTTGAGCTCGGCGGGCAGCTTGTCCTTCAGGTCGAGCAGGTAGCCGTCGGAGGCGAACCCGGACAGCGCGGGCGAGTCGTTGTGGATGACGTCCGGCGCCGTGCCGCCGGCGAACTGGGTGACGAGCTGGTCGTTGACGTTGTCCCAGCTGCCCTGGACGTAGGTGACCTGGATGTTGGGGTTGGCCTTGTTCCACTCGTCCACGAGCTGCTTGTTCGCGGCGACGGATTCCTTCTGCCACGCCAGGCTGAGGAAATTGATCTTGACTGGCTCGTTGGGGGCGGACGACGACTGCGCGCCGCCGCCTCCCCCGCCGCACGCGGCGGCGAGCGTGAGGATCGCCGCAGCCGCCAGAGCGGACGTGATTCGCATGTGAGCCTCCTAGCCCTTCACGGCGCCGGCCATCAGGCCGGACTTCAGTCGCCGCTGAATGATTGCGAAGAAGATCAGGCTCGGGATCGTCGCCATGAGCGACGCCGCGGCCAGCGGGCCGAGCCTGGCCACCCCCTCAGGACCGGTGAACCGCACCAGAGTGAGCGGGAGCGTCATGACATCGGGGTTCTGCAGGACCACGAGCGCGAACATGAACTCGTTCCACGACGAGATGAACGAGAACAGCACCGTGGCCACCACGCCCGGCGCCAGCAGCGGCGCGACCACGCTCGCGATCGAGCGCAGCCGGGTCGCGCCGTCCACGGCCGCGGCTTCCTCCAGCTCACGCGGCACCGCGCGCACGTACCCCTGGAGCATCCACAGCGCGAACGGCAGCGTGAACGTCACGTGCACGACCACCAGGCCGAGCAGCGTGTTCACCAGGTCCAGATCGCGCAGGATCATGAAGAGCGGGATGATGATCAGGATGAACGGGAACACCTGGCTGACCAGCACCCACCCGATGGCGATCCGGTTGAGCAGGCTGCGGTAGCGCGCCATCGCGTAGGAGGCGGGCAGCGAGATCAGCACCGTGATCACGCTGCTGAACAGCGCCACGACCAGGCTGCGCAGCCCGGCGCCCACCAGGTCCTGCTCGCCGAACGCGTCGGCGAAGTTGGCCAGCGTCGGGTCGCGCGGGATCCACGTGGGGTCGGCCAGGGCCATCTCCCGCGGCGTCTTCAGCGCCGTCGACAGCAGCCAGACCAGCGGGAACGCCAGGAAGACGACGTAGGCGGCCAGCGCCACGTACTGCGAGAAGCGCCTCATCACTTGGCCTCCCTCATCTGGCGTCCCAGGTAGAGCGCGAGCACGGCCAGCACGACGATCGCCATCGCGAGGCCGAGCATCGAGGCGTAACCGGCCATCCGGTACCTGAACGCCTCCTCGTACGCGAACAGCATCGGCAGCCGCGTCTGCCCGCCCGGCCCGCCCTGCGTGAGCACGTAGACCAGGCCGAACTGGTTGATGTTCCACACGAAGTCGAGCGAGGTGATCGCCACGATCACCGGCCTGAGCTGCGGCAGCGTGATGTTCCAGAACCGCCGCCAGCGGGTGGCGCCGTCCACCTCGCCCGCCTCGTAGAGCTCCTTCGGGATGCCCTGCAGGCCCGCCAGCAGGACCACCGTGGTCTGCGGCATGCCGGTCCAGATGCCGACCACGATGATCGCCGGCAGCGCGAGCGAGAAGTCGGCCAGCCAGTTGATGTCCGTGCCCAGCAGGTCGTTCAGGATGCCGGCGTCGGGGTGGTAGACGAGTTTCCACATCAGGCCGATGACCACCGGCGGCATCGCCCACGGCACCACCGCCAGCACCCGGGCCACGCCCCGGAAGCGAAGGTTCTCGTTGAGCAGCAGCGCCAGGCCGAGCGCGGCCAGGAACTGCAGCACGGTCACGGAGACGCCCCAGATCGCGCCGATCTTGAACGACGACCAGAACTCGTCGTCGGTCAGCAGCCGGCCGAAGTTCTCCAGGCCGACGAAGCTCGTCTCGTGGTTGCGGGTGTTGCGGGCGTCGGTGAAGGCCAGGCCGATGCCGTACAGCAGCGGGCCCACGCTGAACAGCGCCACCGGCACCAGGGCGGGCAGCATGAGCAGCCACATCTCGCGCGTCTGGCGCGAGATCCGGCGGCGCTTGGTGCGCCGCGTCCCGCGCGGCGGCGCCGGTCTCGTCACGGTCGCCGTCACGCCTTCCCTCCTTCGTCCGTACGGTGGCCGTATCCGGCGTCCGTTCCGCCCAGCCCGCCCGGTCCGGCTTGTCCGCCCGGCCCGCTCGGTCCGCCCGGTTTGCCCAGCCCGCCCGGTCCGTCCGGCTCCCCGGCGGTGGAGGCACGGACCACGAGCTCGGGCGGCACGGTGACCAGCCTCGGCTCGCGATCGCCCCCCTGCAGCCGTTCGAGCAGCAGCTCGGCGGCGGCCTTGCCGCGCTCGGCCGAACCCAGCGAGACGCTGGTCAGCGACGGCCAGGAGGCGGCGGCCAGGTCGGTGTCGTCCATGCCGACCACCGCCACGTCCTCCGGCACCCGCCGCCCCGCCGCGCGCAGCACGTCGAGCGCGCCGAGCGCGATCAGGTCGTTCGCGCACATCAGCGCGTCCACGTCGGGAACCCTGGCCAGCAGTTCCGCCACCGCCCGGCCCCCTTCCGCGCGGTAGAAGTCGCCGATCTGCACGAGGTTCTCGTCGTAGGGCAGGCCGAGGTCCTGCAGCGCCTCCCGGTAGGCGGCCCCGCGCGCGGCGCCGGGGACGGTGTCCAGCGGGCCGTTGACCATGGCGATCCGGCGGCGGCCGAGCGCGTACAGGTGATCGATCGCCAGCCTGACGCCGGTGCGGGAGTCGGCCCGTACGTTGTCCACGCGCGTGCCCTCCGGCACCTGACCGATGATCACGACGGGGGTGCGGGCGGCGGCCAGCATCTGCAGGTGCGCCTCGGTGACCCGCAGCGGGCTCATGATCAGCCCGTCCACGTACCGCTCGCCCAGGCTGTGCAGCACGTCGATCTCGTCGGCCACGACGGCGTCGGTGGAGTGCAGCACGAGCCGGTAACCGGCGGCCTTCAGCACGGGCTGGATCTGGCGGAGCATGGCCAGGTAGGCGGGGTTGCCGACGTCGGCCATGGCGAAGGCGACCTGGTGGGTGCGGCGCGACTTGAGCGACCTGGCCACGGCGTTGCGCACGTAGCCGAGCTCGTCTGCGGCGGCCATCACCTTGCGCACGGTCTCTTGCCTGGTCGGCAGGCCGTTCAGCACCCGCGAGACGGAGGCGATCGAGACACCGGCACGCTCGGCGATCGTGTTGATCGTGGGTCCGTCGGCCAAGGCTGTCCTTCCATGTCCTGTAAACGTTTACGATCTAGGCGCTGTAAACGTTTACGGTGTGTGGGACATGAAATATGCGCGTAACTTGCAGGTCAAGTCACGATCACATAACACCAGCTCAGGGCGCTTTCCGCAATTTCCTCACACTCTCCCACGCCCACCCGCCACCCGCCACCGTCGCCCGCCACCCGTCGCCCGTCGCCCGTCGCCCGCCCACCGCCTACCCGCCAGCCCAGCCGCCGGCCACACCGCCACGACAATCACGCCCCACCACGGCCCCATGCCCGCCGTCACACGCCGGTTGAGCGCCGTGCGCATTGCGCCGAGCACCACCGCCCCACACCCCACCGACCCGGCGCCCAGCCAGCGGCGGCGCCGGCGGCGAGCGTGAACCGCCGTGAGGTGCCGCCTCCGCACCCGCCGCCTCCGCACCCGCCGTCCGAGCCCACCGCCATCCGAGCCCACCGCCGTCCGAGCCCGGTGCCTCCCGTCCGCCGCCGAGCCCCTTCGCAGACGCCGATCGCCGCCCCGCAGGCCGTCACCGTCCAGTCGCCGGCGACCACGTTCGTCGCGCGCCGCCCCGGTCACCCCGGGGCCCGCAGTCCGTGTGCGGAGGTCGGCGCGTTGGTGGGCAGGTGTCAGTCGTGGGCTGGGGTTGGGGTGGGTTCGGGGTGCTCTGTGGGGTTGGAGGTTGAGGTGGGGAGGTGGGTGAGGGTGCGGATGGCGGGGGTGCCGCTGAGGGCGACGACGGCGGCGAGGACCGCTGGGATGATCAAGGCGACCGGCAGGGACGAGGCCTCGGCCACGTAACCAAGGACGGCGGGTCCGAGGAGGAGGCCGCTGTAGCCGAAGGCGGTCACCATGGCGAGGGCGCGTCCGACGCGGCCCCCGGCGGCCCCGACCGCGCTGAACAGGACCGGGATCACCGTGGCCAGCCCGACGCCCGCCAGGGCCCAGCCCGTCCACGCGCAGACGACCTGGAGGGCGCCTCCCACCACGGGTGACGCCAGGACCAGGATGTAGCCGGCCGTGGCGAACAGGCCCGCGAGCTGGATGGTGCGCACGGAGCCGAGCCGGGCGCGGATGGGGTCGCCGAGCAGGCGGACGGTGGTCATGGCCACCGAGAAGATCGTGTACGCGAGCGGCGCCATGGCCGGATCCGTCTCCAGCACCCACCGTGCGTGCAGGGCGGCCCAGTCGATGGCGGCGCCCTCGCTCAGGTGCCCGGCGAAGGCGGCCAGGCCCAGCAGGGCGATCAGGCCCCAGCCCAGCGACGAGCCGGAGGAGGCGCCGGTCTCCGACGCGCCGGTGTGGGCGGGCGGATCGGGGAGCAGGAGGCGGGCCGCCGGCACGTACAGGAAGGGTACGACCAGCGCCGCCACGATGAGCAGCCACTGCGCGTCCACGCCGGCCTGCAGCGCGAGCGAGGTGAGCCCGCCGCCGGCCGCCCCGCCCAGGCTCCACGTGCCGTGGAAGGCCGAGATGATCGGGCGCCCGTAGCGGCGTTCGACCTCGACGGAGTGGGCGTTCATGGCGACCTCGGTCACCCCGAGCCCGATCCCGAACACCACCGCGAGCACCGCCAGCGCCCAGTACGAGGACGCGAGGGCGGGCCCGAGCAGGACCAGCCCCGAGAAGGGACCGGCGAACCAGCACACCCGGCGGCTGGACCACCTGTCCACCAGCGGCCCCGCCACCAGCATGGACACCAGCGCGCCACCCGAGATCAGCAACAGGACGCTGCCCAGCCTGGCGGGGCCGAGGCCGAGCCGGTCGTTCAGGGACGGGAGCCCGGCGGCCCACAGACCCATCACGAACCCGGCGAGGAAGAAGAATCCGAACACTCCGGCACGAGCGCGTCTGGCGTCAATGAGGATTTTGTTCACGGCTAGAGCATAAACTGTGGTGTGTGATCGGTGCTACGACGAGTGGCGAGCTTCGCGCGCACAACCGGGTCCGGCTGCTGCGCGCCGTACACGACTGCGGGGCCACCCGCACCAGGTCGCAGCTGACCCGCGACCTGCGCCTGGCGCGAGGTACGGCGTCGGTGCTGGTGGCCGGGCTCGCCGAGGACGAACTGCTGCACGAGGAACCCGCCCGGGAGCAGGCCCGGGGACGCCCGACGCAGGTGCCGGGACCGCATCCGCGCGGCCCGCTCGCGCTGGCCGTCGACGTACGGGAGGACGCCTGGGAGCTGGCGGCCTGCGAGCTCGGCGGCCGGACCGAGACGCTTGACCTGCGCCCGCACGACGGCACCCCCGAGGGCGTCCTGAGGCCCCTGGGCGAGGCCGTCGCCGCGCACCGGCGCCGCCTCGGGCACCGGGTGGTGGGCCTAGGGGTGGCCTTCGCGGGCCCGGTCCGGCACGGCGGCCTGGTGGACATCGCCCACCTGGGCTGGCGGTCGGTCGACGTCCCGCGCCTGCTCGGCCCGGACGTCCCGGCGCCCGTCGTGGGCAACGACACCGCGTTCGCGGCGCTGGCGGAGGCGCGAAGAGGGCGGCTGCGGGGCGTCCAGGTGGGCCTGCACCTGCACGTGGACTTCGACCTCGGCGGCGTGCTCGTCGTGGACGGCCGGCCGCTGGGCGGGGCGAGCGGCGCGGGGGCCGAGTTCGGTCACATGCCGCTGACCGGCGGCGACCGCCCCTGCCCGTGCGGCGCGATCGGCTGCTGGAGCATGGACGTCGGCGCGAACGCCCTGCTCCGCCACGTCGGCCTCGCCCACGGCGGCGGCAGGGGGCGCGCGCAGGCCGAGCGGGTGCTGGCCACCAGCGAGGAGGCGGTCGCGGCCAACGCCAGAGCGCTCGGACGCGGCATCGCGGCCCTCGTCAACGCCCACGACCCCGAGGTCGTGACCCTCTCGGGCCACGGCGTGGAGCTGCGCGAGCGCGCCGGGAAGGCGCTCCTCGCGGCCTGCGAGCCCGGCCTCATGGCCATCCGCCGCGAGCACCCGCCCAGGATCGAGGGCTCGGCGCTGGGCTGGCGCGGGGCGCTCGTGGGGGCGATGGAGTCGGTGTTCGACGCCTTCCTCACGCCGGAGTGTGTCGAAATGTGGCGGGAAAACCGGCCTGACCAGGGTCGCGACACGCCCGAGCGACAGAATGTGATGAATTCCACGCTGAAGGGGTGAAGCCCCTCGGGCCCGTTCCCCTTCCGAACCATGCCAGCGATCTTGCCGTGCCCGGCCAAGGGACTGTACGCATGGGAGGAAGACCCATCATGACCCGAGCGATCCGAGGGAAGCAGGCGTGAATCTCGAGCTCGCGCTCCGCATGACCGAGGCCGCCGTCAGGCGGGCGATCCGCGAAGGCGCGGTGATCTCCGTGGCGGTCGTCGACGAGGGCGGACATCTGGTGTCTTTCCAGCGTATGGAGGGTGCGGAGATCGCGGGACCGGGTCTCGCGCAGGGCAAGGCGTACACCTCGGTGGCCCTGAGCAGACCCACCGCGGAGCTGGCCGTGCGGACGGCTCCGGGCGGCGACCTGTACGGCCTGCCCAGGGATGATTACGTCTGCGTCGGAGGCGGCATCCCGCTCTGGGCGGACTACGGTGGGGGAGCACGCGTGATCGGCGGCATTGGCGTCAGCGGAGGCACGATCACGCAGGACGTGGTGTGCGCGGAAGCGGCCGCGGAGGTGTGGCGGACACGTTGAGCGGCGCTTTTCGCAACACGAACCGCTGGTATCCGCCATGATTAGCCACTGCACCACGGGTAACAGAATCCCGAACGTAAACTCCCCGAGGAGAGAACTGAGATGGCACTTCCCACTCTCACCCCCGAGCAGCGTCAGGCGGCTCTGGCCAAGGCCGCCGAGGCGCGTGCGGCCCGCACCGCCCTGCTGGCCAAGGTCAAGGCCGGCGAGCTGACCTTCGCCCAGCTGCTCGAGCGCGACGACGACATCGCGAAGAAGATCAAGGTGTCGCAGGCGCTCCGCGCCGTCAAGGGCGTCGGTCCGGCCAAGGCCACCGCGCTGATGGAGGAGGCGGGCGTCGACGAGAAGCGTCGCCTCGGCGGCCTGGGCGCCCAGCAGCGCAAGAAGCTGGTCGACGCGCTCGGCTAAATCCCCCGAGCGGCCAGGTCCGCGCGCGACGCCGCGCGGACCGGCCATCACCCCTCAACCAGCGGGCTCACCGGGCGGGTCAGGAACGCAGGTAGGTCAGGACGGCGAGCACCCGGCGATGCTGGTCGCTGTCCTCCGCGTAGAGGCCGAGCTTGTTGAAGATGCTCCTGATGTGCTTCTCCACGGCCCCGTCACTGATCACGAGCTGCCGCCCGATGGCCGGATTGGACTTCCCCTCGGCCATCAACCCGAGCACCTCGCGCTCCCGCGGCGTCAGCTGCGCCAGCGGATCGTCCTTACGTCTGCGCACCATCAACTGGGACACCACCTGCGGATCGAACACCGTCCCGCCCGCGGCCACCCGCCGCAGGCCTTCCAGGAACTCGTCCACGTCGACGACCCGGTCCTTGAGCAGGTAGCCCACCGCGCCCCTGGCGTCGGCGAGCAGGTCGTCGGCGTAGGAGACCTCGACGTACTGCGAGAGGATCAGCACGGGCGCCCCGGGCACCCTGCGCCGCGCCTCCACGGCCGCCCTGAGCCCTTCGTCGGTGAACGACGGCGGCATGCGCACGTCGACCACCGACACGTCCGGCTTGTGCTCGGCGATCGCCCGTACGAGGGCGTCGCCGTCACCGACGGTCGCGACCACCTCGCAGCCGAACTCCTCCAGCAACCTGACCAGGCCCTCCCTGATCAGAACCGCGTCATCGGCCACGACTACCCGCACGGCACCTCCGCCACGATCACTGTCGGCCCGCCGTCCGGCGACTGCACGCTCAGCTCCCCGTCGACGGCGCGGAGCCGGTCGGCCAGCCCGGCGAGACCGTGTCCCTTGGCGACGTGTGCGCCGCCGACCCCATCATCCCCGATCGTGAGCATGAGGACGTCGCCGATGCGGGTCAGCTGGATCGCGCAGCTGGTGGCGCGGCTGTGTTTGGCCACGTTGGTGAGGGTCTCGGCGCAGACGAAGTAGAGGGCGTTCTCCACCGCGGCCTGGTAGCGCTCGGCGGTCTGCACGTCGAGGTCGACCGGGACCGTGCAGCGTCCGGCCAGGGCGGCCAGAGCGGGCGCGAGGCCGCGGTCGGACAGGATGGGGGGCGCGATGCCGCGCGAGAGCGCGCGCAGCTCGTCGAGCGTCTCGCGGGTGGCGGAGATGGCCGACTTGATCGTGGCCTGCGCCGCTTCGGGGTCCTTGGCCAGCTGCCGCTGTGCCCTGGACAGCTCCATGGCCAGCGAGACCAGCCGCTGCTGCGGGCCGTCGTGGATGTCGCGCTCCAGCTTGCGCAGCGCGTTGGCCTCGGCGGAGACCGCGGCGGCGCGGCCCTGGGCCAGGTCGTCGATGCGTTCCTGCAGCTCGGCCACGCCGGTCAGCAGCGCCCGGCCGAGCCCGGCACGCAGCAGCGCGGAGCCGCGCACGGCGAACGGCATGATCAGCGTGAAGACCAGGCCGAGGGAGACGTAGAAGATCGAGTTGACGCCGTAGCCGTCGCCCAGGCCGAGCAGTTCGGGCAGCTCCATGTTGCCCGGGATCCGCGAAGTGACGATGCCGTAGAGCGGATAGGTCAGGCCCGCCAGCGGGAGCGCCCAGAACACCACGGTGAGCACGAACGACAGGATGGCGAACGGCAGGTTGATGATGCCGTGCAGCAGGTCGAGCCAGGACTGCCCGCTGGTCAGCGGGTTGACGATCCGGCGGAAGCGGCCCGCCCCGGGCGGCGCGGGCTTGTAGCGGGGCCGTACGGGCGGGCGGTCCAGCACGTCGGACAGCCAGCCGCGCTCGGCGTCGGCGAAGCCCCGGGCGGCCATCAGCGTGCCGGCCAGCAGCGGCACGCCCAGCCATACGATCGCCGTGCCCACGCCGGCCGCGAAGCCGGCAAGCATGATCACGAAGCCGATGACGGCCGTGGGGAAGCCGACGAGCGTGTAACGGGTGTCGAGAAGGACACGCCTCATCCGGGAGCGCATGTCCTTCACGGTAGGGCCTCGTGTCGCCCGGCACGAGCGGGTCTACGGGTGTCCGGGGGTAGGGCCAGCCCTACCCGGGAGGGTCACGTGATCTCGACCGCAAGACGGTGGAGAGCGGCAATGTGCGCGGACGCCCGCGACGGGAGCCTTGAGCCATCCGATTCGTGCCCGCTGGTCGCGCTCACACGGGGCTCCGCTGGTCACGCAAGCTACCGCTCTCCGCCCCAGGCTCGCCGCTCCGTCGAAATCGAGGCTCCCCATGACCGTCCTGCTGGACCGCCCCACCGCCACGCCGGCGGCGCCATCCCGCGCGACGGGTACCCGTACGGCGGTGCGGGACCCGTTCATCGACCTGCTGCGTGTCTTCGGCATGGCGCTCATCGTGTTCCAGCACTGGACGATCCCGGTGCTGACCTACGACGGCGGCCGGCTGACCACGGGGAACGCGCTGTCGACGCCCGGCGTGTGGGTGGTGACGTGGATCAGCCAGGTCATGCCGCTGGTGTTCTTCGCGGGCGGCGCGGCGAACGCGATCAGCTTCGCCCGGGTGGACAAGGGCGCGCAGCGGTGGCTGGCCGCCCGGCTGCGCCGGCTGGCCTGGCCGCTGCTGCCGCTGGCGGCGGTGTGGATCCCGCTCCCTCACGTGCTGCTCACGCTGGGGGTGCCGGAGCAGCCGCTGGAGACGGGCGCGCGGCTGACCGGCCAGCTCCTGTGGTTCCTGGCCGTGTACCTGATCGCCGTCACGGCCACCCCGTACGCGCTGCGCCTGCACGAGCGGTACGGCCTGCGCGTCCCCGCGGCGCTGGCGGCCGGGGCGGTGCTGACGGACGTGGTGCGCTTCTCGGCCGGCTTGGAGGCGCTGGGCTACCTGAACGTCGTGTTCGTCTGGCTGGCGGTGCACCAGCTCGGTTTCTTCTACGCCGAGGGCCGGCTGCGGCGGCCGTGGGCGCTGGCGATCGGCGGGTACGGGGTCGCGGCCCTGCTGGTGGCGTACGGCCCCTACCCGGGCAGCATGATCGGCCTGCCTGGCGCCGAGGTGTCGAACATGGCCCCGCCCACCCTCGCCATGCTGGCCGTCGGGATCGGCCAGATCGGCCTGGTCACCCTGCTGCGGCCGTGGCTGCTCCGGCTGCGCACCGGCCGCCTGCTGGCCTGGGCGAGCCCCAGGATCATGACCGTGTACCTCTGGCACATGCCGGCCCTGTTCGCGGTGACCGGCGTGGTGGTGGTCCTGCTGGGGATCGACACGCCACGGCCCGGCAGCGCGTTCTGGCTGGCCGGGTGGCCGATCTGGTTCGGGCTGCTGTGCCTGGTGATGTGGCCGCTGCTGAAGGGGTTCCACCGGTTCGAGACGCCGCCCGCACTGCCGTACGGGAAGGGTGGCCGGGGCGGCACGCTCGCCTCGGTCGTGCTGATCGGCGGCGGGGTGCTGACCCTGACGGTGGGCGGGTTCGCCCCCGGCGGCGGGCCGTTCCTCGCGGTGCTCGCCCTGCTCGGCGGGCTGCTGCTGACGGTGCCGCGGACACGGGCCTGAGGGCGCGGAGGACGGTCCCGCGGGCACGGGCCTGAGGGCGCGGAGGACGGTCCCGCGGGCACGGGCCTGAGGGCGCGGAGGACGGTCCCGCGGGCACGGGCCTGAGGGCGCGGGACGGTGCCCCGGGCACGGGCCTGAGGAGCCGGTGAGGAGCGCGAAACACCGCCGTCACACGCCATTGCGCAGAATGTGGGCCATGACCAGCATCCGTGCCCTCGCCGAAGCCGATCTCCCCACCGTCGCCGACATCTACGCCCACTACGTGACCGACGGCGTGGCCACGTTCGACGAGACGCCGCTCGGGCTCGACCAGTGGCGGGCCAAGGCGGACGGCATCGCGGGCGCGGGGCTGCCGTTCCTGGTGGCCGAGGTGGACGGCGCGGTCGCCGGGTACGCCTACGTCTCCCAGTACCGCCCGAAGCCCGCCTACCGGCACACGGTCGAGGACACGATCTACCTGGCGCCCGGCCTCACCGGACGGGGGCTCGGGAAGCTGCTGCTCGGCGAGCTGATCATGAAGACCCGTGAGACCCCCGCCCGCCAGATGATCGCGGTGATCGCCGACACCGGCGACCCGTCGTCGGCCCGGCTGCACAAGGCGTTCGGGTTCGAGGAGGCCGGGCGGCTGCGGGCGGTCGGATTCAAGCACGAGCGCTGGATCGACACCGTGCTGTTTCAGCTCGACTTGCGATAAGGGGCCCCGGCCGGTTCGACCACCCGGCAAACTTCGGCAGGATAGAGAGCGTGAGCCTACTTGTTGACCGCCTGCCCGAAGACATCGACGCCGACCCGGACGCGATCTTCGACGCGTTCGTCCAGTGGAACTCCGAGCGGGGGCTCACTCTCTATCCCGCTCAGGAGGAGGCGCTCATCGAAGTCGTCTCCGGCAGCAACCTGATCCTGGCGACCCCGACCGGCTCGGGCAAGTCGCTGGTGGCCGCGGGCGCCCACTTCACGGCGCTGACGCGTGACCAGCGCACGTTCTACACCGCGCCGATCAAGGCGCTGGTGTCGGAGAAGTTCTTCGACCTGTGCGCCGTCTTCGGCACCGAAAACGTCGGCATGATGACCGGCGACGCCAGCGTCAACCCGGGCGCGCCGATCATCTGCTGCACGGCCGAGATCCTGGCGAACGTGGCCCTGCGCGACGGCGCCGGGGCCGACATCGGCCAGGTCGTCATGGACGAGTTCCACTTCTACGCCGAGCCCGACCGCGGCTGGGCGTGGCAGGTGCCGATTCTGGAGCTGCCCAACGTGCAGTTCATCCTGATGTCGGCCACGCTCGGCGACGTGTCGATGTTCGAGCGCGACCTGACCAGGCGCACCGGCCGGCCGACGTCCGTGGTCAAGCACGCCGAGCGCCCGGTGCCGCTGGTCTACTCCTACCGGATGACGCCCCTGCACGAGACGCTGGAGGAGATGCTCAAGACCGGGCAGGCGCCGGTCTACGTCGTGCACTTCACGCAGGCGGCGGCGATGGAGCGGGCGCAGGCCCTGATGTCCATCAACATGGCGACGAAGGCCGAGAAGGAGGCCATCGCCACGATGATCGGGGGCTTCCGGTTCACGACCCGGTTCGGGCGGGCGCTGTCCCGGCTGGTGCGCCACGGCATCGGCGTGCACCACGCGGGGATGCTGCCGAAATACCGGCGCCTGGTGGAGCGGCTGGCCCAGGCGGGGCTGCTGAAGGTCATCTGCGGCACCGACACCCTCGGCGTCGGCGTCAACGTGCCGATCAGGACGGTGCTGTTCACGGCGCTGTCCAAGTACGACGGCAACAAGGTGCGGCGGCTGCGCGCCCGCGAGTTCCACCAGATCGCGGGCCGCGCGGGCCGGGCCGGGTTCGACACCATCGGCTACGTCGCCTGCCAGGCCCCCGAGCACGACATCGAGAACGCCAAGGCCCTGGCCAAGATCGGCGACGACCCCAAGCGGCGGCGCGGCTACGCGCGCAAGAAGCCGCCGGAGGGGTTCGTGGGCTGGAGCGAGGACACCTTCCAGAAGCTCCAGGAGGCCGAGCCGGAGCCGCTCAACTCCCGCTTCAAGGTCAGCAACGCGATGCTGCTCGCGGTCATCAACCGGCCGGGCGACTGCTTCCAGGCGATGAAGCACCTGCTGACCGACAACCACGAGGACCGCAAGTGGCAGCGGCGGCACATCAGCCAGGCCATCGCGATCTACCGGTCGCTGCTGGCGGGCGGCATCGTGGAGCAGTTCGCCGAGCCCGACGAGCAGGGCCGGCGGGCCAGGCTGACGATCGAGCTGCAGGAGGACTTCGCGCTCAACCAGGCGCTGTCCACGTTCGCGCTGGCCGCGTTCGACCTGCTCGACCGCGAGTCGCCGTCGTACGCGCTGGACATCGTCTCGATCGTGGAGTCGATCCTCGACGACCCGCGGCAGATCCTGTCGGCGCAGCTGAAGAAGGCGCGCGGCGAGGCGGTCGCGCAGATGAAGGCCGACGGCATCGAGTACGAAGAGCGCATGGAGCAGCTGGCCGAGGTCATGTACCCGATGCCGCTGGAGGACCTGCTGCTCGGGGCCTACGAGACCTACCGGCGCGGGCATCCGTGGGTGGGCGACTACACGGTCAGCCCCAAGTCCGTCATCCGCGACATGTTCGAGCGGGCGATGACGTTCGGCGAGTACATCCAGTTCTACGAGCTGGCCAGGTCCGAGGGCACGGTGCTGCGCTATCTGGCCGACGCCTACCGGACGCTGTCGCGTACGGTGCCCGAGCACCTCAAGACCGACGATCTGGTCGATCTGATCGAGTGGCTCGGCGAGCTGGTCCGCCAGGTCGACTCCTCGCTGATCGACGAGTGGGAGAAGCTCACCAACCCGGCCGAGGCGCTGGAGAAGAAGGACCAGCTGGAGGCCAAGGTGCGCCCGGTCACGGCCAACCCGCGGGCCTTCCGCGTGCTTGTGCGCAACGCGATGTTCCGGCTGGTCGAGCTGTGCGCCATCGAGAAGGAGGAGGAGCTGGAGGAGCTGGCTCCCGACGTCGACTGGGGCGCGGCGCTGGACGCGTACTACGCCGACCACGAGGAGATCTTCACCGACGCCGACGCGCGCGGGCCCGCGCTGCTGCGGATCGAGGAGGAGAGCGGGCTCTGGAAGGTCCGCCAGACGATCAAGGATCCGGCCGGTGACGGCGACTGGGGCATCGACGCCCAGGTGGATCTGGCGGCCTCCGACGAGGAGGGCCGCGCGGTCCTGCACGTGATCGGCCTCAACAGGCTCTAGAAGCTGCGCTGGGGCTGCCCCCGAAGCCCAATGCAGCCCCAGAAAATGACAAGCCGTGTGCCGGAACGGACTGGCAAGGGCGCCCCGGCACACGCCTGTCGATTAAGTGTCCTCGGTGGAACGTCGGGGTCGTGTCATGACAATGTCCCAAGATCGAGACATTTCCTGTAATCAGCAATCGGCGATGGTGCAGACCTTGGCGAGCATGCGCTTGGTGTCCCTGGTCTGCTGCTTGAAGTCCTCCTTGGCGGGCTTGCCCCACTCGCCGGCCACGGTGTAGAGGACCAGGGCGTTCCCGCGGCGGGTCACGATGGCCCGCTCGCCACCGACGGCGGCCTTCTTGCCCTGGTAGGCCTGGCCGGTGACCTTCAGCCCCTCGTCGCCGAGGTCCACCGCGACGGAGGAGTAGCGGTAGCCGGCCCTGGAGCAGGCGCGTACGGCGGCGCCCAGGTCACGCAGGGCCTTGCCGGCGGCCTCGGCCGTCACGTAGAGGATCACCTGCTCGGACTTGGAGTAGTCGGGCACCGCGGTGTAGGTGAGCGTCCTGGCCTGGGCGCGGCCCGGCTGGGCGAGCTTGGCCTTCTGACACGGATTGACGACGAGGGCGGCGGACTTCTTGCCGCTGGCCGTCCAGCTCGTCTCGGGGTTGTCGTCCTTCGTGGCGGCGGCCTTCTCGTACAGCAGGAAGTTGTTCGGGATGGCGAGCGCGACCGCGACTAACAGCGCTGGGATCATGCGACAAAATGGTAGGGGTGAACGACGAAGACCTCAGGCGCGTGCTCGGCCTGCTCTCTCAGGACGACACGTTACGGACCTTCGCCTCCCTGGTGCTGGGCGAGACCGACGACCTGTCCCCCAAGGCGCTGCGCAAGCTGGCCGGCGGCGGCCTGGCGGCGTGTGACGAGAGCGGCAAGTGGCGGGCCGCGCCCGAGCGGTTCAGGGAGCTGCTGCGGGCGCGGGCCGAGCCGGCGCAGGCGCTGAGCGCCGATGAGCGGGTGCTGCGCACGTTCCTGGTGGACGGGCGGCTGACGACCATGGGGATGCGCCGCGACAAGCGGCTCGTGGTGCTGCGCTACATCGCCACGCTGTTCGAGCCGGGCGTGCGCTACCCGGAGAAGGACGTGAACGTGACGCTGCGCGCCTTCCACGACGACTACGCGGCGCTGCGCCGCTACCTGGTGGACGAGGGCCTGCTGTCCAGGGAGGGCAACGTCTACTGGCGCAGCGGCGGCCCGGTGGACATCGGCACAGTGGAGATTTAGAGCGAGCGGCGCAGGTTGCTGGTCCAGGCGTCGAGCTTGGCCTGCCAGCGCTCCGGGTCCTCCGGCCGACCCGGCACGCCGGGCCGGGTCTGCCAGGGCAGCGGCCCCTCCTCGTGCCGGTACTCCACGCCGATCGCCTCCAGCCGGGGCAGGTGCGCCGCCAGCCGCCTGCGAAAGTCGGCCAGGTCGCGCTCGGGAGAGCTCCACACCGTCTCGGAGAAGGCCGTGAGCCGCGGGAAGGCCATGTAGTCCGCGTGCCGGGCGGAGTCGATCAGCTCCGTCCACAGGCAGCACTGCGCGCCCAGCACGCGGGCGGCCGCCGGTTCGCCGCGCAGGTCGGCGGGCACGGGCTCGAAGGCGTAGACGTCCTCCAGCGTCAGCACCGTCCCGAACGGGACCGGCTCCTCCTCCCCCGGACCCTGCCGGTAGTCCAGGTAGAGGCTGGTGTTCGAGCAGTTGATCACGTCGTGGCCCCTCCTGGCGGCGGTCACCGCGCCCAGCTCGCCGCGCCAGGAGGCGACCACCGCACCGGGCGCGAGGCCGCCCTCCAGGATCTCGTCCCAGCCGACGAGCCTGCGGCCGCGCGCCGTCAGGTAGGCGTCGAACTGGTGGATGAACCAGCTCTGCAGCTCCTCCTCGTCGCGCAGCCCCAGCTCGGCGATGCGCCGCTGCGCCGCGGGACTGTCCCGCCACTGATCCTTGCGGCACTCGTCGCCGCCCAGCACGATGTACGGGCTGGGAAACAGCTCGAGCACCTCGTCCAGCACGTCCTGGAAGAACTTGATCGTGCTGTCCTCGACGTTGACCACGTTGTGGCCGACGCCCCAGGTCGTGCGCACCTCCAGGGGAGCGTCCAGGTTGCCCAGCTCCGGGTAGGCGGCGATGGCGGCCTGGGTGTGGCCGGGCAGGTCGATCTCGGGGACCACCGTCACGTGCCGCGCGGCGGCGTAGGCGACGATCTCCCTGATGTCGTCCTGGGTGTAGTAGCCGCCGTGCGGGCGGCCGTCCATGGGGCCGTTCCAGCCGGTCTGGCTCTCCTTACGCCAGGCGCCGGCCTCGGTCAGCCTCGGGTAGCGGCGGATCTCGACCCGCCATCCCTGGTCGTCGGTGAGGTGCAGGTGCAGGACGTTCAGCTTGTGCAGGGCCAGCAGGTCGATGAAGCGGAGCACGTCCCGCTTGACCATGAAATGCCGGGCGACGTCGAGGAGGGCCCCGCGCCACGCGAATCTCGGCGCGTCCTCGACGTACGCGCCGGGCACCTCGAAGAGGCCGCCCCCGGCCTTCCTGAAGGCGGCGGGCGGCAGCAGCTGCCTGAACGTCTGCGCCCCGTAGAAGGCCCCGGCTGGGCCGCCCGCGACGATCTCCACCGTGGAGCCGACGGTCAGCCGGTACGCCTCCGGCGGCAGGTCGCCGAGCGCCAGGGTGATCGTTCCCGAGCCCCCCGGCAGCAGCTCGCCACCGGTGACGGGGGCGAGCTCGCCGCGCAGCCAGGCGGCCACCCCGCCGAGCGCCGGGTCGGCGGCGAGCGAGGTCTCTCGGTCGAGAACGAACGCCCCTGGCCTGGGCTCCTGCTTGACGGGCTTGGGAACGATCAACAACGGCAGACTCCTTACTTACAGGTGATGGTGGCGTCGGCGAAGTCGGCGTGGTCGGAGGTCGCGTTGTCGCCTCCGTTGGTCGCGACCAGCCGGACATATCTGGCGCCCTCGACGGACGCGGTGACCTTGCGGGCGGGCATGGCGCCGGTGAGCACGCCCGAGTGGGCGACCCGGCCGCCGTCGGCCCAGACCTCGAAGTCGGCCGAGCCGGCAGCGCCGACCTCGTCGTCGATCCCGGCCTGGAACTCGACGGTCGAGCAGCGCCCGGCGAGGTGGTACTCGATCTCGGCGGGCGCGTGGGCGCCGAGGCCCTTGGCGTAGGTGACGCCCTCGATGGTGATCGGCCTGCCGTCGCCGGCCGCCTTGTCACCGTTGCTGGTGTCCTTCTCGACCGGGCCGAAGTAGTTCTTGGCGCTGGTCCAGGCCACGTCGCTGAGGGAGGTCCGCCCCGGACCCGGCACCGTCGCGACCGTCACGACGGCCACGGCGCTCTGCGTGCCCTGGGTGAAGGTGAGCTCGTAGGTCCCCGGCGTCGCGCCGGCGGGCGGGGTGACGGCCCACTTCACGGTGAGCGTCTCGCCGCCCTCGAGCCGGCTCGCCCGGGTGGGCGTGCGCGCGGCGACCTGCCACCCGTCCGGTACGCGGGCCGCGACCTCGACGTCGCGCAACCGCGCGGTGGCCCCGGTGTTGGTGACCCGGGTGACGATCTCGCCGGTCCTGCCCGGCTCCAGCACCGAGGGCCGGTCGTCGCCGAGGAACGCGGGCGGGTCGGCCTCGAACGTCACCAGCGGCGGCGCCTGCTCGCGGCTCTCGCTCACCCGGTAGAGCAGCGCCGCGTGCGCGGGGACCTGGGCCGAGAGCTCGCCCTTGGACGAGGCGACCGCGCCGCTCCACAGCTCCTCGACCCGGTAACGCGAGCCGCCGAGCCGGGTGGCGATGGTGGCCGCCCGGTCGCTCTCGTTGAACAGCGCGATGGCCCGGTCGCCGTTGGCCAGCGGCTTGGACAGCACGTGGTACCAGCCGTCGGTCTTGACGAACGTGCCGTGGACGCCCAGGGAGTCCTGGTTCACGGCGACGACCTTGGGGTTGGCCACGACCGAGGGCGGCGCGGCGGCCGGGTCGGCCTGCAGGACCAGCGGCGCGGCGCCGACGGCCCAGAGGGTGAACTGGGCGCGGTACTCGGTCTCGGTCATCCCGCCGCGCCCGGCCTGGATCAGGTCCGGGTCGGCCCAGCTGCCCGGGCCCGCGTACTCGGCCCTGAGCTGGTTGGTCTCCCAGATGTCCACCATCGAGGCGTAGGCGTCGGGGATGGGGCGGTTGTAGACGTTCGTCCGCCAGGTGGTGGCGCCCGCGCCCTTGCCCCAGAGCCAGGGCACGGTGCTGCCGTCCTCGTTGTTCATGGCGAACACGACGTCCGCGCCGAGGGCCTGGCGCATGCGCGGATAGAGGGCCTGGGCGATCTGCTGCACGTTCTGGCCGGGGAAGTCGGCGGTGGGGATGCCGCACCAGTCGTACTTGACGTAGTCGACGCCCCAGCCCTTGAGCTGCTCGGCGTCGGCGGCCTCGCTCTTGTACGAGCCGGGGCCGCCGCCGGAGCACGCCTTGGTGCCCGCCGACAGGCTGAGCCCCAGCTTCATGCCCTTGCCGTGGACGTAGTCGGCCAGGGCCTTGATGCCGCCGGGGAAGCGGCCGGCGTCCGGGGCGAGGGCGCCGCCCGCGCGCTGCGTGGCCAGCCAGCAGTCGTCGACGATGACGTACCGGTAGCCGAGCGGGACGAGGGGCACGAGGGCGTCGGCGGCCTTGCGCACCGACGACTCGGAGACCGAGCAGCCGAGCGAGCGGCTGCTCCAGCCCATCGGCGGGCCGGCCGCCGCTTCGGCGGCGCCGGCTAACGGCACGAAGGGCACGGCGAGGAGGGCCGCCGCGGCGGCGGCGGCCGTGAGGATGCGCATGGGAGTCCTGTCAGGCGGGGTTGAGTCTGGCGGCGCCCGGCTCGATGACGAAGGAGCCGGAGGTGTAGGCGGGGGCGTACGGCTCCGTGACGCGAGACAGCGACCGGAAGTCGACCTTCATCTCCTGCTGCGTGAGCTTGGTGCGCACGTAGCCGCGGCGGCCGTTGAAGAACTTCACGTGCGGGTTCTCGTTGAGCAGCACCTGCGTGTTGGGGTATTCGTCCAGGCCGTTGCCGGCGCTCGTCACCGAGGTGGTGACCAGCTCGACGGCCACGGACTTCGACTCGGGGTCCTGGTAGTCGCGCTTGACCTCGCCGGCCCAGTGGCTGTGCACGTCGCCGGTGAGCACGACGGCGTTGCGCCTGTAGGTGTCGATGGCGGCCGTCAGGCGGTTGCGGGAGGCGACGTAGCCGTCCCAGCCCTCGTTGGAGTAGCCCTTGCCCTCGCCGTTCGTCCAGTCCATCTCCATGAGGAAGACCTGCTGGCCGAGCAGGTCCCAGGTGGCGCGCGAGCCCTTCAGCTCGCCGTCCAGCCAGGCCTCCTGCTCGCGGCCCAGGATGGTGCGGTTCGGCTCCAGGCGGTCGAGGCAGTCCGGGCCGACGGTGCCGCTCTTGCCGGTGCAGGCGTACAGGTCGCGGTACTGGCGGGTGTCGAGCAGGTGCAGGTTGGCCACCGCGCCCCAGCGGATGCTGCGGTAGAGCTTGAGCGCCGAGCCGTTGGGCTTCTGGGCGCGACGCAGCGGCATGTTCTCGTAGTACGCCTGGAAGGCGGCGGCCCGGCGGGCGAGGAACGGCGGGTCGGGCTGCTCGGGCACGTCGCCGGCCCAGGCGTTCTCGATGTCGTGGTCGTCCCACACCACGACCCAGGGGGCGATGGCGTGGGCCAGCTGCGACTCGGGGTCGGCCTTGTGCTGGGCGTGGCGTAACCGGTATCCGGCCAGGTCGAGGCACTCGCCGCCGGCCTGGTCGCGGACCGGGTACTTGTAGTCGCCGTACTCGTAGATGTAGTCGCCGAGGAAGGCGATCAGGTCGGGCTGGTCCTCGGCCATCCTGCGGTACGGCGTGAACCAGCCCACCTGGTAGTCGGCGCAGGAGGTGAACGACAGGTTCAGGGCGCGGCCGCGGGTGCCGGGGGCGGGGGCGGTGAGGGTGCGGCCGACGGGGCTGATCTCGCCCTCGGCCCTGAAGCGGTAGAAGTACTCGGCGCCCGGCTGGAGGCCGTCGAGCTCGACGTGCACGCTGTGGGCCGCGTCGGCGCGGGCGACCTCGACGCCTCCCCGTACGACGTGCCGGAAGTTCTCGTCCTTGGCGAGCTGCCACTGGACCGGCACCGGGCGGTCCGGCATGCCGCCGAGGCCGTCGAGGGCGACCGGGTTCATGGCGAGCCGGGTCCACAGGACCACGCCGCCGGGCGTGGGCTCGCCCGAGGCGACGCCGAGCTGGAAGGGGTCGGAGAGAGGGGCGCGGCGGACGGCCGCACGCACGGGTTCGGCACCCAGTGCGGCGGAGATGCCCAGGCTCGCGCCCCCGGCGAACAGAGAACGCCGGGTGATCATGGGGGTCCTTTACTTGACGGTGGCGTTGCCTTCGGCGACGGCCTGGTCGGCGGCGGCCTTGGGGGTGAGCTTGCCGAGGTACATCTCGTTGAAGATCTGGTTGAGCTTGGTCTCGAAGCCGGTGAAGCCGGTGGTGACCGGCAGCGGGAAGGTCGAGCCCGCGGCCTCCTGCTCGAAGGGCGTGACGTCGATCTTCTTGGCCTTCCAGTAGTCGACGTAGCCCTGGCTGAGGCCGTTGAGCGCGGGGAAGACGTAGCCGCCGTCGGCCATCAGCTTCTGCGGCTCCTGGGTGCCCAGGTATTCGGCCAGCTTCATGGCCTCCTTGGGGTGCTTGCTCTTGGCGTAGACGGCCTCGGCCAGGCCGTTCAGGTTGACCGAGCGGCCCTGCGGCCCCTCGGGCATGGCCGCGACGCCCATCTCGAACGTGGCCTCCGGCGCCACGAACGGCAGCAGCGCGTTGTTGGCGGGGAACATCGCGACCTTGCCCGCCTTGAACATGTCGGTGACCTTGCCGGTGGGCGGGTTGGTCTGGGTGGCGGGCGGGGAGACGTGGTGCTTGTTGACCAGGTCCACGCCGAACTGCAGCGCCTCCACCGACGCCGGGTCGTTGAAGGCGTACTTGCCGAAGGGCTTGTCGACGAGCTTGCCGCCGTTGGAGCTCACCCAGTTCATCCACTGCGTCTGGTAGTGGTTCCAGGAGGCGAAGCCGTACGTCTTGACCTTGGCGGGGTCGAAGCCCGCGTCGCCCGGGTGCTTGCCGGCCTCGTCCACGGTGAGCTTGCGCGCGGTGTCGAGCAGGGTGCCGGTGCCGTCCTTGGCCCAGGTCAGCTTGTCGGGCATCTCGACGCCGGCCTGCTTGAACAGGTCCTTGTTGTAGAGCAGGCCGACGATGCCCCAGTCCTTCGGGACGCCGTACAGCTTGTTCTCGTAGGTGAAGGAGCCGACGACGGTCTGGTGGTACTTCGACCCGTCGACCTGGACCGGCGACAGGACGCCCTTGGTGACGTACTCGGGGAACTGGGTGGGGGTCATCCAGAACACGTCCGGAGCGGTGCCGGCGACGACGTCGGCGGTGAGCTTCGTCCAGTACTGGTCGTACGGCAGCAGCTCGAGGTTGACGCGGATGCCGGGGTTGGCCTTCTCGAAGGCCGCCATGACCTTCTCGTAACCGACCTTCTGCTGGTCGTCCCAGAGCCGGTACGTCAACGTGACCTGGCCTGACTCGCCGCCGCCGCCCGAACCGCAGGAGGTGAGGGCGAGCAGGGCGGCGCCGAGCAGCGCCCAGCGAATCGGGGGGTTGCGCAACATTCGCTGACCTCTTCTTACTTGAGACCTGTGAGGACGACGGATCTGACGATGTGCTTCTGGAAGAAGATGAAGATGGCCACCATCGGGATCAGCGCGATCAGGCTGCCGGCCATCATGAGGTTGTAATCGACGCCGATGCCCTGTTTGAGCGTGGCGATGGCCACCGTGATGACCTTGGTGTCGTCGCCGCTGGTGATGATCAGCGGCCAGAGGAAGCTGTTCCAGGTCGAGATCACGGTGATGATCGCCAATGTGCCGAGCGCCGGGCGGCAGAGCGGGAGCATGACGCGCAGCAGGATCGTCAGCGGGCCCGCCCCGTCGATGCGTGCCGCCTCCTCCAGGCCGGCGGGCAGCGTCTTGAAGAACTGCCGCATGAGGAAGATCCCGTAGGGGGTGCCCAGCACGTACGGGGCGAGCAGGCCGTACCAGGTGTTGACCAGGTCCAGCTGCCGCATGATCAGGAACAGCGGGATCATGGTGACGGCGCTGGGCACCATCATCGTGGCCACGAACAGCCAGAACAGCGCGTCCCTGCCCCTGAACCGGAGCCGGGCGAACGCGTACGCGGCGAACGTGGTGAACACCAGCTGCCCGGCCGTCAGCAGCGCCGTCATCACAGCCGTGTTGAGCAGGTAGCGGGGGAAGTCCCCGGCCAGCATCTTGGCCAGGTTGTCCGTGGTCGGCGGCAGCCCCGGCAGCCACGGGGCCGTCTCGCTGAGCTGCCCCTGCGTCTTGAACGCGGTCAGGACCACGAGCAGGTACGGGAAGACGGAGACGAACGCACCGATGGCGAGCACGGCGTACAGGAGGATTCGCTTGACCATGGGTCTCTCAGCTCAGGTCGTAGGTGGTGCGCTTGCCGAAGAACCTGACCTGCGCCATCGTCACCAGGAAGATGATCAGGAAGAGCAGCGTCGACAGCGTGGCCGCGTAGCCGAAGTCGAACTCCTTGAAGGCGGTCTGGTAGATCCGGAAGTTCAGGACTTCGGTGGTGTGGCTGGGGCCGCCGTCCGTCATCGCGAACACCGTGTCGAACACCTGGAAGGCGCCGATCAGGTTCGTCACGCTGACGAAGAACATCGTGGGGTTGAGCAGCGGCAGCGTGACCCGCCAGAACCGCTGGGCGGGGGTCGCGCCGTCGGTCTCGGCCGCGTCGTGCAGCTCCTTCGGGATGCCTCGCAGGCCGGCCAGGAAGAACAGCATGTTGTAGCCGGTGTACTGCCAGATGCTGACCAGCGCGACGGCGGGCAGCGCCCACGTGGGGTCGGACAGCCAGTCGGGGCCGGTGACCCCGACCAGCGCGAGCGCGCTGTTGATGGCGCCCTCGCGGGGGTCGAAGATCCAGTTCCAGATCAGGGCGAGGACGATGGGCGTGGCCATCCAGGGGACCACGAAGAGCGAGCGGTAGAACCTGACGCCCTTGATGCGCTGGTTGAGCAGCATGGCGAGGGTCAGGGCGAGCACGGTCTGGAGCGGGATGCACAGCAGGACGTACGCGACCGTCACCCCGAGCGAGTGCCACGCCTGCCCGTCCCCCGCCAGCCGGCGGTAGTTGTCCAGCCCCACGAACTCGGGGGACGAGAGCAGCTCCCAGTCGAAGAGGCTGAGGACGAGCACGATGAGCATCGGCAGCAGCAGGAACGCGATCACCCCGAAGAGGCTGGGGCCGACGAAGAGGTAGGCGTGCCAGCCGCTCCCCCGCCTCTTGGCCACCTTGGCATCCGCCACCATGTTGCTCCGCGCGGTGAGGCTGGTCACGAGGGGTCCGTCGCCGTCGGGACCATGAGGCGCCTGGTCGTCTCCAGGCCCCAGTCGTCCAGCGCCGCGATCGGGTCACTCGACCCGCGCAGCCCGCCCGTGGCGGCGATGTGCGCGGCCCACTCCTCCCGCGCCTCCACCTCGGGGCGCAGGATGATGCAGTCGGGGTCGTTCACCCACCAGCGGGCGTGCAGGAACTCGCGGGCCGCGCCCGTGAGCCGGGCGCCGAGCTGGGAGGGCTGGCTGATGTCGCCGGACTTGGGCTGCAGGGTCGGCGCGATGTCCGGGCTGACCCGCATGACGTCCACCAGGCCGATGCTGGGCAGCATGGGCGCGCCGCACCCGTGCAGGGTGGCGTCCGCGCCCGCGCCCCGGCGGATCAGCTCCAGGCCCCGCCGGTACGCGGCGATCGGGTCGAGGTCCTCGTGCCGCCCGCCCGCGAGGGCTCCCGCGTAGATGAAGTCGAGCTTGAAGTGGCTGATGCCCATGGCCCTGAACGTGCGGAAGACGTCGACGAGATGCTCGGCCGCCGCCGGGTTGGTGACGTCGAGCACGGCCAGCTCCTGGTCCCACATGCGCCCGGCGTACGCGCCCTGGACCAGCCAGTCGGGGTGCTCGCGGAAGATCCGGCTGCGGTGGCCGACGAGGAACGGCGCGGTCCAGATCCCGGCCCGCCGCCCGGCGCCCGTGACGGCGTCCACGGCCCGCGCCAGCGAGCCGAACTCCGGCCGTCCCTCCAGCCAGTCGCCGATCTCGGCCTCGTAGCCGTCGTCGATGAGGAACATCTCGGCGCCCAGGCCGAGGCGTTCGGAGTGCTGGAGGTTCTCGATGACGTCGGCGTCGGTGACCTTGTCCCAGTAGCCGTACCAGGTGCACCACATGGGCGGGACGGCGGGAAAGGTCCGCTTTTCCGTCATGGTGTCCGCCCAGTCGCGCAGGGCCTGGTCCAGGCTCCCTTCGGCGCGGTGGTGGCGTACCGGGCCGTCGGCGGAGATCACCAGGCGGCCGCCCTCCTCACGCGCCCTGATCGAGGGCACCTGGAGGGGGCTGGGCGCGGACCAGAGCTCGACCGACCCGTCTCCGGGCTCGACGGCCAGCAGCCCTTCGCCCTGGAACACCCCCTGGGGGGCTGGGGTCTCGGGGCGGTAGGCGAGGATCTGGATGGTCTCGTCGGCGGGCCGGGGCGGGGCGTCCGTCAGGCGGTACGCGCCGGAGGGGCTCCACGACTGCCAGCCGTGCTCGAACACCCGCGCCTCGCCAGGGCCGCACCCGATCTCGCCGATGTCTTCGAACGACATCCTCAATCCTCTCGACTTACGAAGGAGCGCTTCATTAGTAGCACCGGCTTTCGGGCGGGGTCAATGACGGATTTTTGCCGTCGTAACAGGAGATGGAGGCGGCGCGTACAGCCGTCAATCGCTGGCATAATCTCTGGTTACAGAGGAGACCTACTTAAGGACGGCGATGGCGGACGTTCGCGGCGGCGACCTGTCCCGGCTGCGGCAGCTCAACTCGCTGACGGCCATCCGGGAGCTGCGCAGGGCGGGGCCGCTCACCCTGTCGGCGCTCGCCGAGCGCACCGGCCTGTCCCGGCCGTCCATGAAGGAGGTCACCGACGAGCTCATGGGCCTGGGCTGGGTGGAGGAGGTGCCGCCGAGCCCCGGCACGATGGGCCGGCCGGCCCGCCGCTACCGCTTCCGCGCCGACAGCGGCTACCTGGTCGGGGTGGACATAGGGGGTCACAACATCCGCGCCGCCCTGTCCGACCTGGACGGCGAGATCCTCGCCGAGACCCGGCAGCCGGTGCTGCCCGACGACCCGATCGAGGAGCGCCTGGCGGCGATCGAGCGCGCCGTCTCCGGCTGCCTGGCGCTCAGCCGCACGTCGGTCTCCGACCTGTGGATGATCTCGGTCGGCACGGTCGGCGTGATCGACGTCGAGGGGCGGGTCATCTACTCGGCCGCCGTGCCCGCCTGGCGCGACCTCGACCTCGCGGGCAAGATGCGCGAGATGTTCCCCTGCCAGATCCTCATCGAGAACGACAGCCGCCTGGCCGCCATGGCCGAGACCAGGCGCGGGGTGGCCAAGGGCGCCAGGGACGTGGTTTTCCTGCACGTCGGGCGGCGCATGGGAGCCGGGCTGATCATCGGCGGGAAGGTGCACAGGGGCTTCGGGGCGGCGGCCGGGGAGATCTCCATGCTGCCCGAGGCCCGCTGGTTCGACCCCGCCGAGCACCTCAACACCTGCCCGTCCCTCCCCGAGGGCACGCCGCCCGAGGACGCGGCCGGGTGGACGCTGGCCGCCGCCCGCAACGGGGACCCGGTGGCGCTCGCCGCCGTCGAACGGTACGTCGACGACCTCGCGGTGGGCACGGCCGCGATGGTGCTCATCCTGGACCCGCAGATGGTGGTGCTGGGGGGCGGCTTCTCCCGCTCCTCCGACGTGCTGCTGGGGCGGCTGCGGGAGCGCTTGGAGCGTACGTGCATGCGGATGCCGGAGGTGCGGGCTTCCACGCTGGGGGACGAGTGCGTGGTGGTGGGGGCCATCGACTACGCGGTCGACCACCTCGACGACCAGCTCTTCACCCCCGACAAGGGCCCCCTCCCCGTCACCCGCTGACCTGGGTCAGGGCTGCGGGCGCAGGCGGGCGCGGTAGTCGCGGGGCGGCAGGCCGTACTCGCGGCTGAAGGCCCGGCTGAAGTGGAACGGGCTGACGAAGCCGGAGGCCGCCGCCACCTGCCCCACGTCCAGGTCCGTCACCTCCAGCAGGCTCGCCGCGTGCCGTACCCGCGCCTCGCGGACGGCCCGCATCGGGCTGCGCCCGGTCTCGGCGGCGAACAGGTGGGCGAAGCGGGACGGCGAGAGCGCGACGGCACGCGCGAGCGAGGCGACCGAGTGGGCCGCGCCGGGCTCGGCGGCGATGAGCGCGAGCACCCGGCGTACCCGCTCGTCGCCCTCGTCCGGCCGCCGCACCCCCTCGGGCCGGGCGGAGGCGGTGGCCAGGACGAGCGCCTCCTCGACGGCCCCCAGCACCAGCTCCCGCGCCGGCCCCGCCAGGACGACGGCGGGCAGCCGCGCCTCGGCCCTCGCGGGGAGGGGCGCGTCAGGCACCCACCGGGCGTCCTGGAGCGCGCGCTCGAACGCCAGCCCCATCCGCCCGTGCACGCCCACCGGCACGCCCCCGACCAGATGGCACCCGTCGCCCCGGGCGAACGGCCCCAGCCAGGCCGCCCAGGAGGGACGGGGCTGGAAGTGTACCCACCAGAACCGCCACCGCTCCGCGCCCGGCAGCACCCGGTAGTACTGCGACACCCCGGAGCCGAGCACCGCCAGGTCCCCGGCCCGGACCTCGAACGACGCCCCGCCCTGCGCCACGAACCCCGCCCCCGCCTCCGTCCACAGCAGCAGCCAGCTCGGCGACCCGGTGGGACGGCGCGTGGCGTACCCGGGCGCCTGGTCGTAGTGACCGACGATCGTCAACTCGGCAGCAGGAACAGACAGGTCCTCAGCGGTCACAGGCATACCGTTCCACGATCCCGGTCTCTAGCGTGGGAAACATGAGGCTCAACGACTTCCACGATCAGGGGTTCTTGCTGGTGCCCGGCCTCCTCGCCCCGGAAGAGGCGGCCGAGCTGCGCGAGGAGTTCATGGCGCTGCACGCCAAGGGGCCGATCCCGGGCCACTTCGCGCCGCAGCCGCAGGAACCCGGCCGGCCGTACGACATCCTCCGTGACTACCCGCGGATCATGCACCCCCATCAGGTGAACGACCTGGCCCTGCGATACCTGCTCGACACGCGCATCGCCGCGATTCTCCGCGACATCCTGGGAGAGGAGCCGATAGCAGCCCAGAGCATGTTCTACTTCAAGCCGCCGGGCGCCAGGGGGCAGGCGCTGCACCAGGACAACTTCTACCTGCGGGTCGAGCCGGGCACGTGCGTGGCCGCATGGGTGGCGCTCGACAAGGTGGACCGGGCGAACGGCGGCCTCGAGGTCGTGCCGGGGACGCACCTCATGGACCTGTTCTGCCCGGAGGAGGCGGACCAGGACATCTCCTTCACCCGGGAGTACGTGCCGCCGCCGCCCGGCCTGACGAAGGTGCCGGTCGACATGGAGCCCGGCGACGTGCTGTTCTTCAACGGCAGCCTGGTGCACGGCTCGGAGCCGAACAGCACGGCCGACCGCTTCAGGCGCAGCTTCATCTGCCATTACGTGGGCCGCTCGGCCGAGCGGATCGCCGAGTACTACCCGACGCTCACGATGTCGGGCGAACCCGTCCGGCTGGCAGCGTCCGTGGGCGGCGGCCCCTGCGGCACCGAGATCACCGGCCCGCACTGACCGCTCACCCCCCGGAGATGTCGGATTCGGCGTCGCCGTCGGGGACCACGCAGTCCCAGGGGTCGTCCAGCCACCCGTCCGGCAGCAGCACCTTGGCCCGCTCCCCCGACTTGCCCCGGGGCGTGTCGGTGTTCGGCGGCCACGGCTGGTCGTGCTCCAGCTTCGCCAGCCCCTCGCGCAGCCCGTCGAGCGACTCGGCCGTGGCCAGCTCCCGCCGCAGCTCGCTCCCGACCGTGAACCCCTTCAGATACCACCCGACGTGCTTGCGGAAGTCGGCGACCGCGTAGCGCTCGATGTCGAAGCACTCGGTCAGCCCCTCGGCGTGCCTGGCCATCACGTCGGCGACCTCGCCGAGCGTGGGCCGGGCCCGCTCGGGGCTGCCGTTGAACGCGTTCTCCAGATCCTTGAACAACCACGGCCGCCCCAGGCAGCCGCGCCCGACCACCACGCCGTCGCACCCGGTGCGCGCCACCATGCGCAGGGCGTCGTCGGCGCACCAGATGTCGCCGTTGCCCAGCACGGGGATCTCCGGCACGGCCTCCTTCAGCCGGGCGATGGCCTCCCAGTCGGCCACGCCCCCGTAGTGCTGCTTGGCCGTACGGGCGTGCAGCGCGATCGCCGCGACGCCTTCCTCGGCCGCGATCCGCCCCGCGTCCAGATACGTCAGGTGATCGTCGTCGATCCCCTTGCGCATCTTCATCGTGACGGGCAACGACCCCGCGTTGGCCACCGCCTCCCGCAGGATCCGCCGCAGCAGATTCCTCTTGTACGGCAGCGCGGACCCGCCCCCGCGCCTGGTCACCTTGGGCACGGGGCAGCCGAAGTTGAGGTCGATGTGGTCGGCCAGGTCCTCCTCGGCGATCATCTTGACCGCCCGCCCCACGACGTCGGGATCCACCCCGTACAGCTGGATGCTCCTGGGCCGCTCCGACTCCGCGAACCTGATCATCCGCAGCGTCTTCGGATTGCGCTCGACCAGCCCGCGCGTCGTGATCATCTCGCAGACGAACAGGCCTGCGCCCTGCTCCCTGCACAGCACCCGGAACGGCGCGTTCGTGATGCCCGCCATCGGCGCCAGCACCACGGGCGGCCAAACCCCAATCGGCCCAATCTTCACCCAGTCAGTTGTAGCGCAGGTCAGGCCGTAACCGGTATTCGCGGATAGGCTGTTATCCGCATCTTCAGGGGAGGGATGGATGCTTCTTCGCGTACGGGTGGCGCTGCCCGACAAGCCGGGTTCGCTCGCGCAGGTGACCAGGGCCCTGGGGGCGTCGGGGGCCGACATCACGCAGGTCACCGTGCTCGATCGGGGCGCCGGCACGGCCGTCGACGACATCACGGTCTTCTGCGCGGAGAGCACGCCCCGGCAGTCGCTGGTCAAGAGCCTGGAGACGGTGGAGGGCGTGGCGGTCGAGGGCATCTGGACCACCAGGGAGGCCCCGGGCACGTACCCTGAGCTGGAGATCCTCAAGTACATCACCACGGCGGGCGACCGCGCGCTCACCACGCTCGTCGACTCGCTCCCGGTCCTGTTCAGCGCCGACTGGGCCGCCACGACGGCCGACCGGCGCGTCGTCTACGCCAGCTGGCGCGCCCCGAAAGACCTGATCGTCCCGGAGGAGACCCCGTCCCGCCCGACGGCCGTCACCCTGGAGGAGGGGCTGCACGTCATCCACGCCCCGCTGCCGCCCCTGGCCCTCTCCCTCCTCCTGGCCCGCTCGGAGGGCCCCTCCTTCCACCGCATCGAGGTCCACCGCCTCACCCGCATCCTGGAGATCTTCCTCAGCCTGCCCGCCACCGAGCGGAGCGTGGCCCGCCAGCTCCGCAAATAGCCGCACTCCACCGCTACGCGTAACCATCCGGTCGGCGGACGCGCTAGAGTTGTCGAGGCAGCAACGCGGAAGTGGCTCAGTGGTAGAGCATCACCTTGCCAAGGTGAGGGTCGCGGGTTCGAATCCCGTCTTCCGCTCGGAGACATTGACTCGGTGGAGTGGCCGAGAGGCGAGGCAGCGGCCTGCAAAGCCGTCCACACGGGTTCAAATCCCGTCTCCACCTCTACGGACGATTAGCTCAGCGGGAGAGCGCTTCCCTGACACGGAAGAGGTCACTGGTTCAATCCCAGTATCGTCCACCATGCTCAAAGCCCCAGCCCACGGCAACTGCCGCGGGTCTGGGGCTTCTTGCTGTTCTGGGTAGATGACGACTCGCCCGGGACCGCTGCTGTACTTCAACCAGGTGCCGGAGCCCAAGACGGTCAAGAACCGGCTCCACCTCTGCCTGCGTCCGGAGAGCTCGCGCGAGGAGGAGGCCGACCGCCTGCTGGGGCTGGGCGCCTCCTTCGTCGCTGACCGCCGCAACGCCGATGGCACGGGCTGGGCCGTGCTCGCCGACCCCGAGGGCAACGAGTTCTGTGTCCTCCGCAGCGAGTCCGAGCGGGCCGCGACAACCCCGTGACGCATGCCTGTCGGAGATCGGGCGGCGTGCTCACTTCAGGAGGCGCCAATGGGCTGTCCACCTGGGTCGCTTGCTCCCCACCGGCCGCCTGAGCCTCTTTCGTCGTCAAGAGTCACGAAGCCGGACGTGACGGCCCTGCCAGCGCGCCCGCAGCCACCGGTCGTGGCTGGCGATCACGATCGCGCCGGGCCCTGCCGCACCCATCGCCTCCTCCAGCTCGTCGGAGAGGCGGGGTGAGAGGTGGTTGGTGGGCTCGTCGAGCAGGAGCATCTCGGGCGGGTCCGCCACCAGCAGCGCCAGCGCGAGCCGCCGGCGCTGGCCGGCGGACAGCTCGCCCACCCGCAGGTCCACGTCCCTCCGGCCGATCAGGCCGAGTGAGCGCAGCGGCACGGACTCGGCGCGCTCCGCTCCCAGTGCCAGCTCGTACGTCTCCCGCACGGTTCGGTCCGGCCGCTCGAACACGGTGTCCTGGGCCAGCAGCCCGACGGTCAGGCCGCGCCGCCGCCGCACCTCGCCCTCCGCGTCGAGCCGGCCGGCCAGCACCGCCAGGAGCGTCGACTTGCCCGCCCCGTTCGGGCCGGTGACCAGCAGGCGCTCGCCGGGCGACACGTCGAGCCGGTCGATCGCTAGCCGTCCCGGCACCCGCACGTCGCGCAACGACAGCAGGGGCGCGTCGAGAGCGGCGCCCTCCGGGGCGTGGACGGCCAAGGCAGGAGCGGCGCCCTCCGGCGCCTGGGTGGCCAAGGCAGGAGTGGCGTTCTCCCAGGCGTGGACGGCCAGGGCGGGAGCGACGTCTTCCGGGGCGTGGACGGCCAGGGTGGGGGCGCGGAAGCGGAGCGGCGCCGGTGGAGGGGGCACCTGGTCGCGTTCGAGCTCGGCCAGCCGCCGGGCGGCGTTGCGCACCCTGCGCGAGATCTGGCTCTGCACGCGCCCGCCGCGGTGCCCGTACCCCATCTTCTCGTTGTCGCGCCGCAGCCCGTCCAGCGCCACCCGCCGCGCCGTCACCGCGACGGCCCGGCGCAGCTCGCCGAGCTCCTCCTGCTCCTCCGCGTGCCGCCGTTCCCAGCGCTCCCGCTCGGCGCGCTTCTCGGCCAGGTAGGCGCCGTACCCGCCCCCGTACCGGACGGGCCCGTCCACCGCGGGGTCGAGATCGACCAGGTCCGTGCAGACCGCGTCCAGGAACGCCCGGTCGTGGCTGGCCACGACCACCACCCCGGTCATGCCGCACAGCTGCTCCTCCACGAACACCGCGGCGGCGTCGTCCAGGTGGTTGGTGGGCTCGTCCAGCAGCAGCGCCGCGGGCCGTCTGATGAGCAGCGCCGCCAGGGCGAGCCGCCCGCGCTGCCCGCCCGACAGCGACGCCAGTGCCCGGGACCGCGGCACGCCGCCCAGGCCGAGCCGGTCGAGGACGATCTCCGCGCGCCGGTCGGCGTCCCAGGACTCGCGCTGTTGCGCCTGGTCGAGCCGGGCTCCGTACGCTTCGAGCAGCGCGGCGTCGTCCGGGGCGCCGGCGAGCGCCCGGGTGAGCCGGTCGAGCTCGGCCAGGTCCGCGCGCGCCTCGCGCAGAGCGTCGTCGAGCACGTCGGCGATCGTGGCCCGGCCGTCGAACGGCAGCTCCTGGTGCAGGAAGCCGAGGTCGGCGGGGCGGACGACGGTGCCGGAGTCGGGCCGGTCCTCGCCCGCCAGCAGCCGTAGCAGGGTGGACTTGCCCGCGCCGTTCTCGCCGATCAGCCCGATCCGGCGGCCTGGGGCGGCGGTGAGGGTGACGCCGTCGAGCACGCGCCGCGTGCCCAGCGTCCGAACAAGGTCGCGGGCGAGCAGCGCGTCACTCACCGGCGGGCCCTCCGGTCTCCAGCAGCCGGCCGCCGGACAGCTCCAGCCACCGCTCCACCCCGATCTCCGCCAGGAACCGCTCATCGTGGCTGACCACGACGAACGCCCCCTCGTACGCGCCGAGCGCGCTCTCCAGCTGCCCCACGCTGACCAGGTCGAGGTTGTTGGTGGGCTCGTCGAGCAGCAGGAGCTGCGGTGCCGGATCGGCGCAGAGCACGCAGGCCAGCGTGGCGCGCAGCCGTTCGCCGCCCGACAGCACGCCCACCGGCAGGTGCGCACGGGCGCCGCGGAAGAGGAAGCGGGCGAGCAGGTTCATCCGCTCCGCCTCCGGCATGCGGGAGGCGAACGTGGCCAGGTTCTCGGCCACGGTCCGCTCGACGTCGAGCAGGTCGAGCCGCTGCGACAGGTAGGCGACCCGGCCGTCGGCCCGCCTGATCGTGCCGCCGTCGGGCGCCAGGTCGCCGTTGATCATGCGCAGGAGGGTCGACTTGCCCGCGCCGTTGGGGCCGGTGAGCGCGATGCGTTCGGGTCCGCGGACCGTCAGGTCGATGCCCGGCTCGGCGAACAGGCCCCGGGCCTGCAGGTGCTCGCCGTGGAAGACCGTGCGCCCGGCGGGCACGTTCGTGCCCGGCAGCTCCAGAGAGATCTTCTGGTCGTCGCGCAGCGCCCGTCCGGCCTCGTCGAGCCTGGCCTTGGCGTCGCTGACGCGGGCGGCGTGCATCTGGCCCGCCCGCCCGGCCGACTCCTGGGCTCCTCGCTTCATGTTCCCGGCGAAGATGCGGGGCAGGCCGGCGTTCTTGAGGTTGCGGGCGGCGTTGCTCGCCCGGCGGTCGGCGCGCTCGCGGGCCTGCTGCATCTCCCGCTTCTCGCGCTTGAGCTCCTGCTCGGCGCTGCGCACGGTCCGTTCGGCGGCCTCCTGCTCGGCGCGTACGGCCTCCTCGTACGCGGTGAAGTCGCCGCCGTAGAAGCGGACCTCGCCCCGGTCGAGCTCGGCGATGCGGTCCATCCGGTCGAGCAGGGCCCGGTCGTGGCTGACCAGAAGCAGGCAGCCATTCCAGTCGCCAAGCACGTCGTAGAGCCGGCGGCGGGCGGCGAGGTCGAGGTTGTTCGTCGGCTCGTCGAGCAGCAGGACGTCGGGCCGCTTGAGCAGCTGCGCGGCCAGGCCGAGCGAGACGACCTGGCCGCCGCTCAGCGTCCGCAGCGTGCGGTCGAACACCAGGTCGCCGAGCCCGAGCCGGTCGAGCTGGGCACGGGTGCGCTCCTCGATGTCCCAGTCGTTGCCGATCGTGGTGAAGTGCTCCTCGCCGGCGTCGCCCGCCTCGATGGCGTCCAGCGCGGCGATCACCGGAGCGATGCCGAGGACCTCGGCCACGGTCAGGTCGCCGGTGAGGGGCAGGCTCTGCGGCAGGTAACCGAGCAGCCCGCTGACGGACACGCTGCCGCCTCCGGGCCGGTACTCACCGGCGATCAGCTTGAGCAGCGTGCTCTTGCCCGCGCCGTTCGGGGCGACGAGGCCGGTACGGCCGCCGCCCACGGTGAAGGACAGGTCGCTGAAGACGGGCGTGTCGTCAGGCCAGGAGAAGGACAGGCTGGAGCAGATGATGAACGCATCGGACATGCGAGAAGACCTCGTGAGAGAACGCGGGCGCGCCGAAGCCGCCCGGCAAAGGGGTTTCGGGGAACGACGACGAGGGCCACATCGGCGGCGGTCATATGCGCCTGCCGGGGCCGCTCAACCTCCGGTATCACCCGGAGATGTCGTCGTCACCTGCCACGTCTGGTCTCCTAGCTTCTGATCACGAGCGTCTCACACCATAGCACCCGCCGGACGCCGCTTATCCCCTGACCCTTTCGCCGTGGCGGTGAACCCGTCGAGGGCCTCGCTGATACGGCGGACGACCTCCTCGCGGGGGAAGCTTCCGGCGGGGCAGCCCGGCTCGGTGGTCATGCGCGTTCTCCCGGCCGTTGAGGGCGGTCTCCGGGGCGGGAGCCCTCCGGGGGCGCCGGCTGGGAGCGCGAGGCGCCCATCGTGAAAGGCCAGGCTTTCCGGGAGGCGGGCCGGGCGGTGATAATGGTCCGCGCGTTCGGGGTCGGCGGCTGTTAGCGTTATCGGCAAGGGGGTGAGCCTCCGTGAAATCCAGGGACGGCAGGCCTGCGGTGCTCATGGACGTAGCCGTGCTCGCCGGAGTCTCGGCCATGACCGTGTCGCGCGTGCTCAACGCGCCGGACCGGGTGCGGGCCGAGACCAGGGCGCGCGTGCTCGCCGCCGTGCAGGAGCTCGACTACCGGCCCAACCAGGCCGCCCGCCAGCTCGTCACCGGGCGGTCCGGGGTGCTCGGGGTGGTGAGCATCGACACCACCTTGTACGGTCCCGCCTCCACGCTCTACTGCATCGAGCAGGCCGCCAGGAACGCCGGGTTCAACGTGAGCATCGCCAGCCTGCCCTCGCTCAGCCGCAGGTCGATGGAGGAGGGCGTGGAGCGGCTGCGCGACCAGGCGGTGGACGGGGTGATCATCGTCGCCCCGCACGAGTCGGCCGCCGACGGGCTGCGGCACCTGCCCGCCGAGATGCCCGTGGTCGCCGTCGACGCCGGCGACGACATCCCCGTGCCCGTGGCCAAGGTGGACCAGCGTACGGGCGCCGCCAGGGCCACCCGGCACCTGCTCGACCTCGGCCATCGCACGGTGTGGCACGTGGCCGGGCCGGCCGACTGGCTCGACGCGAACGGGCGCATCGAAGGATGGCGGGGCGTGCTGGAGTCCGCCGACCGGCCGGTGCCCGAGGTGCTGCGCGGCGACTGGAGCTCGCGTTCCGGCTACCAGCTCGGGCAGCAGCTCGCCCGCGATCCCGAGGTCACCGCCGTGTTCGCCGCCAACGACCAGATGGCGCTCGGCGTGCTGCGCGCCCTGCGCGAGGCCGGGCGGCGCGTGCCGGAGGACGTGAGCGTGACCGGGTTCGACGACATCCCCGAGTCGGCCTACTTCTGGCCGCCGCTGACGACCGTGCGCCAGGACTTCGGCGAGGTGGGCAGGCACGCCTTCCACCTGCTGCTGGACCGGATGGCGGGAGCCTCGGTCGACGCGCGGCGGCTGGTGGAGCCGGAGCTGGTCGTGAGGGAGAGCGCCGCCCCGGCCCCGCAGGCGTAGCGGGGAGCTGCGCCCCGCTCGCCGCGGGGAGCTGCGCCCCGCTCACCCCGGCGCCCGCCGCCTCCGCCGGCCCGTGCCGCGCCCGGCGGCCGTCGCCGCGGATGCGCACGTCTCGGGTTCGGGACGAGGGACGGGCCTTCGCGTGAGTGATCAGCCGCGGGCCTCCGCGTGAGTGATCAGGGGCGGGCCAGGCGGATCACATTCCAGGAGACCGGGGGCAGGAGCACGCGGGCCGGGTCCTGCTCCACGTCCGGGTTGGCCCGGGGCGCGACCCGGTCCGGGTCGTCGGCCGTGTTGCGGGCGTAGACGTCGGAGTCGGTCAGGGTCGTGGCCTCGACGATGCGGGCGCCGCCGAGCGCCCGCGTGTCGATCTCCAGGGAGAGCGGCCCGTCGGTCGAGCGGTTGACGGCGAACAGCGTCGTGCCCTCCTCCGAGTGCGTGGCCACCGCGTGCAGCAGCGGCACCTCGCCGAACTGCGCCGTCTCGTACGCGGGCGAGATCGGCTCCACCCGCAGCACGTCACCGGCCGCGAGCCGGGACGCCTGCGCGAACGGGTGGAAGGTGGTCTGGCGCCACGCCCGCCCGCCGGGCTCGGTCACGATGGGCGCGATGACGTTGACGAGCTGGGCCAGCGACGCGGCCGTGACCCGGTCGCTGTTGCGCAGCAGGGTGATCAGCAGGCCGCCGAAGGCGACGGCGTCGGCCAGGTGGTAGTGGTCCTCCAGCAGCCGCGGCGCGACCGGCCAGTCTGCGGGCGGGGCGGCGTTCTGGAAGCGCGACAGGTACCAGACGTTCCACTCGTCGAAGGAGATGTCGATCCGCTTGCGCGACTTCAGCCGGGCGCCGACCGCGTCGGCGGTGGCCACGACCGAGCGGATGAAGTACTCCATGTCGGTCGAGCAGGCCAGGAAGCTGCCCAGGTCGCCGTCCTTCTCCTCGTAGTACGCGTGGCAGGAGATGTAGTCCACCACGTCGTACGCCTCCTCCAGCACCGTGGCCTCCCACGCGCCGAAGGTCGGCATGCTGGAGCTGGAGCTGCCGCAGGCGACCAGCTCCAGGGACGGGTCCACCATGCGCATGGCGCGGGCGGTCTCGGCGGCGAGCCGGCCGTACTCGTGGGCGGTCTTGTGACCGGTCTGCCAGGGGCCGTCCATCTCGTTGCCCAGGCACCACATCCTGATCGCGTGCGGCTCCTTGGAGCCGTTGGCGATGCGCTGGTCGGACAGCGCGGTGCCGGACGGGTGGTTGCAGTACTCCAGCAGGTCGAGGGCCGCCTCGATGCCGCGGGTGCCGAGGTTGAGCGCCATCATGGGCTCGACGCCGGCCTTGCGGCACCAGCGGACGAACTCGTCGACGCCGACCTCGTTGGTCTCGGTGCTGTGCCAGGCCAGGTCGAGGCGGCGGGGACGCTGGTCGACGGGGCCGACGCCGTCCTCCCAGCGGTAGCCGGAGACGAAGTTGCCGCCCGGGTAGCGGACCGTGGACACCCCGAGCTCCCTGGTCAGGTCGAGCACGTCGCCGCGGAAGCCGTCCTCGTCGGCGGAGGGGTGGCCCGGCTCGTAGATGCCGGTGTAGACGCAGCGCCCGAGGTGTTCGACGAACGTGCCGAAGGTGCGCCGCCGCACCGGGGCGACCTTGAAGGCGGGATCGAGCGTGAGTTTGGCCTGGTGCACGGAGAGATCTCCTGGGTTTCGCGGGCGTTACGTGATCCAGATTGTTAGCGATAACAAGGAGGCCGGTCAAGCGGGCGCACGACGGGGTCGAGCTGGCCGGGGAGGGGACTTGACACGTCGGGTGTTACCGCTAACACTCGGGTAACCCCCACGAAACAAACGGTCCCCGACCTCAGCGGAAAGCGACAGCTCGCAGGAAGAGGCCACCGTGCAAGATCCCCCTCACATCTCCCGCCGCCTGCTTCTCGGCGGAAGCCTCGCACTCGCCGCCGCCGCCGCCACCGGATGCGCCATCCCCGTCGGGTTCGGCTCGTCCCAGACCCGCGTCCAGTACTGGCACTTCCTCGGCGCGAGCGACGGGATCATCATGAACAAGATGGTCCAGGCGTTCGCCAAGGACAACCCGGACACCTTCGTCGAGGAGAACGTGCTCGCCTGGGGCGAGCCGTACTACACGAAGATCGCGATGGCCGGCTCCGGCGGCCGCTCCCCCGACCTGGCCACCTTCCACCTGGCCCGCCTGGCCGGGATGGGCGCGGGCCAGATCCTCGACCCCATCAACGTGAAGCTGCTGGAGGAGGTCGGCCTGCGGGCCGCCGACTTCAGCCCGCCCATCTGGGAGCGTGCCCACCTCGACGGAGTGCTGTACGCGATCCCGTTCGACGCCCACCCGATGGTGCAGTACTACAACACCGACATCTGCGGGAAGGCCGGGCTGCTCGGCCCCGACGGCAAGCTCAAGCCCACGACCGGCGTGGACGAGCTGGTGGCGGCGCTCAACAAGGCCAAGGAGGTGATGGGCGGCAAGCCCCCGCTGACCTACGACGCGCTCGGCATCGGCACCGTGGGCCCGTGGCGCGTGTGGTACTCGCTCTACCCGCAGAGCGGCGGCACGCTGCTGTCGGACGACGGCACCAAGATCGCCATCGACGACGCCAAGGCGCTCGAGGTGCTGCGGTTCATGCGCCGGCTCGGGGAGGAGGGGCTGTGCGACCGGCGCACCGACTACGGGGCGTCGGTGGCCAACTTCACCAACGGCCAGGCCGCGTTCCTGTGGAACGGCGACTGGGAGACCACCGGGCTCAAGGAGCGCAAGACGCCGTTCAGCATGACCCGCTTCCCCAACGTCTTCGGCTCGGGGGCGGCGCAGGCCGACTGCCACTCGTTCGTGCTGCCGCACCAGCGCAACCGCGATCCCGAGGTCGAGCGGGCCACGTACCGGTTCATCGCCTACCTGGTCAAGAACAGCGCGGACTGGGCGGTCGCCGGGCACGTGCCCGCGTACCTGCCGGCGCTGGAAGAGCCCGAGTACCTGTCACTGCAGCCGCAGTCGGAGTACCGCTCGGTCATCACCGACGTCGCGCTCGACCCGCAGGTGTGGTTCGCCGGGTCGGCGTCGCGGCTGTGGCTCGAGTTCGGGCAGGCCTTCTCCCCGGTCATCACCGGGGACCGCACGCCGGAGGAGGGCCTGGCCGCGGCCAAGGCGGCGCTCAACCGGCTGCTGTCCGCCCCGAACCCCTTCCCCGCCGAGGAGCGCCCATGACCGAGCTGGTCGAGGTCGAGGAACCGACGAAGGAGGGCGCATGACCACCACCGTCGCGGCCCCCGCGACTGTCGCCCCCGTCGCCGAGGCGAAGGTCCGGCGCGGCTGGACGCAGCACGGGCTGCTGTTCGTGGCGCCGTTCCTGCTGATCTACCTGGCCTTCCTGGTCTGGCCGACGGTGCTCGGCTTCCGGATGAGCCTGTCGAGCGTCAACATCGCGGGCGGCAACAACCACCTGGTCGGGTTCGCCAACTACGCCGAGGCGTTCGCCGACCCGCGCATGTGGCACTCGCTGTGGAACACGCTGGTCTTCACCGTGCTGAGCACGGTCCCGCTGGTGCTGCTCGGCCTCGGGTTCGCGCTGCTGGTGCACCACCTGCGGTTCGTGCAGTGGCTGTGGCGGCTGTCGTTCTTCGGGCCGTTCCTGCTGCCGTCCGCCGTCGTGTCGCTGCTGTGGCTGCAGATGATCTACCCGCCCGACTACGGCCTGATCAACGGCACGCTGGGGATCGACGTGCTGTGGCTGAGCGACCCGTCGGTCGCCATGTGGTCGATGGTGCTGACCACGGTCTGGTGGACGGTCGGCTTCAACTTCCTGCTCTACCTTGCCGCGCTGCAGTCGATCCCGCAGCACCTGTACGAGGCCGCCGCCATCGACGGCGCCTCGGCCTGGGACAAGTTGCGCTCGATCACCCTGCCGCTGCTCGGCCGCACGACCGCGCTCATCGTGGTGCTGCAGCTGCTGGCGTCGCTGAAGGTGTTCGACCAGATCTACCTGATGACCGCCGGCGGGCCGCAGGACTCCACCAGGCCGATCATCGAGTACGCCTACGACGTCGGCTTCACCGGTTACCGCACCGGCTACGCCTCGGCCGTCTCGTACATCCTGTTCGTCCTGATCGTCATCGTGTCCCTGGGTCAGCTGCGGCTGTTCCGCAAGCGGGCGGAGGTCTCGTCATGACCAAGCGGTTCAGCTTCAGCCAGCTCGTCCTGCTGGTGGTCGCCCTGGCCCTGGCGGTCGTCTGGCTCGCGCCCATCGCCTGGGCGATCGCCACCTCGCTCAAGCCGGAGACCGAGACCACGAAGGTCCCGCTGCAGTGGTTCGGCAGCGAGATCACGCTGGACTCCTACCGGCTGGTCCTGGGCACGGGCGGCATCGTCAAGTGGGCGATCAACTCGACCGTCACCGCGGTGATCGTCACGTTCCTGACCGTGCTGTTCTCGGCGATGGCGGCGTACGGGTTCGCGCGCACCCAGTTCAAGGGGCAGCGGGTGCTGCTGGCGGTGATCCTGGCCGGGATCATGGTGCCGCCGCACGTGCTGATCGCGCCGCTGTTCGCCGAGATGGTGGCGCTCGGGCTGGTCGACACCTGGTGGGCGATCATCCTGCCGCAGGTGGCGGCGCCGCTGATCGTGTACGTGCTGTTCAAGTTCTTCCAGGACGTGCCGCCGGAGCTGGAGCAGGCGGCCTTCGTGGACGGGGCCGGGCGCTGGCGGGTGTTCTTCACGATCGTGCTGCCGCTGTCGCGCCCGGTGCTGGCCGCCGTGTCGATCTTCACGTTCATCACGACCTGGAACAACTTCCTCTGGCCGTTCCTGGTCTCCACCGACCCGAACACGATGACGCTGCCCGTCGGGCTGGCCAACGTGGTGCAGGGGACGTTCGGGCTGCGGTACGCGCAGATCATGGCCTCGGTCGTGCTGGCCGGGCTGCCGCTGCTGGTGGTGTTCGTGCTCTTCCAGCGGCAGATCGTACGCGGCGTGGCCCACACGGGCCTGGCCGGTCAGTGATCCCGCAGGTGCTCCCGCAGGGCGTCCCGGTCGTCCGGGACGCCGTGGGCGCGCAGGACCTCCTGGAGGTTGATCCAGCTCCACGCGTCGTCGCTCAGGTCGGCGATGGCCGTGAGGGCGGCGCGTCGTAGCTCCGGCGCGTCCTCGACGGTCTCCAGGAGGTCGCCCGCGATCGGGAAGGCGTCCACGGGCTTCGCGGTCGCCAGCCGGGCGATGAGGGCCTGCGCCCTGGCGGGCGCCTCCCCGGGCAGGCGTCGCTTGCTGACGCGGGCGGCCAGCGTGGCCAGGTCGCCCTCGGCGTACGGGAGCGAAGTGGGGCCGGTGGCGGTGAGGAGCCTGCCGACGCCGTCACGGGCCTGCCGGGGCGCGTCCTCGCCGTGCAGGTTGACCAGCGCGAGCGCGGCGACGTCGCGTACGAGGCCGTCGGCATGGCCGAGCCCGCGCTCGATCGCCCCCGCCGGCTTGGGCAGCAGGGAGAGCGCGAACATCGCCGTCGCGACCGTGACCGGGTCGGCGTCGGCCTCGGCGAGGCCGGCGAGCGCGGGCCCGGTGGTCTCCGCCTCCTCGGGGAACCAGCCCGCGAGGTACGCCGCGGCCGTCCTGACGTGCGGATCCCCGTCGGCCAGGAGGGGGATCGGCAGGTTCTCCCGCACGGCGTCGTAGGAGGCCAGCATGGCGGCGTCGAACATGCGCTCCAGCTTGTAGTCGTACGTCCGGAGGACATAGGCCCGGTCCCTGCGGACGGCGTCGTTCGGCGCCTCCTCGACCCACTGCCGGAGGTGGGCGTCGGCCTCCTCCTTGCTCCTGGACTGCACGCCCGCGCTCTCCTCGCGCCAGCGCGCGATGCCGACGCCTTCCGGCAGGTGGCCCTCCTCGTAGCCGAGGGCCAGGGAGGCGAGCAGATAGAGGATCAGCTCGCGGTCGGGCGTGGCGGGGTCGGCGGCCAGGCGGGCCAGGAACGGCACCGCGTGCGGGGTGGCCGGGAAGCGGGTGCCCTGGTGGAAGATGTTGCCGTAGAGCGCCGACATGGCTTTCTGGCGCTCGCCTTCGTCGGCGGACGCGAGCGCCCGAATCTGGCCGGGCACGTCCGTGGCCCGGCCGTAGGCGTGCTTCAGCTTGCCCCAGGAAACGCGATCGAGATCGTCCACGCGCGCGAGCGTATCGGCAAATATCGGATTACGTCGGCCGTTTACCATTGCCAGGGAATTGCCAGGAAGGGTGGGTAGTCTGCCTCGGCATGAACTGGCAGCGCAAAATGAACAAAGCGCTGGTCAGGTTCACCGGATTCCAGATCGAACGTGTAGGAAAAGCGGCTCCTCCCCAGCCCGTTCCCGAGATCAGACCGCCCGCGGATCCGGCGACCGACCGGCTGCTCGACTCCCCCGTGTTCCTCCTGTCCCCCGTGCGGTCCGGTTCGACGCTCCTGCGCGCGATTCTGAACGCCCACTCCGCCCTGCACGCCCCCCATGAGCTGCACGTACGCCGGCTCCGCGTGCAGTTCGACACGGCCCTGGCGGCCAAGGCGATGACGGCGCTCGGCCACAACCAGGCCGATCTGGAGCATCTGCTGTGGGACCGCGTCCTGCACCGGGAGCTGGTCCGCAGCGGCAAACGATTCATCGTGGACAAGACCCCCGCGAACGCCTTCGCCCACCAGCGCATCGCCGCCTGCTGGCCCGACGCGCGCTTCGTCTTCCTGCTGCGCCACCCCGCGTCGATCGCCGCGTCCTGGCACGAGGCCAGCCCCGACAAGCGCACCCCCGAGGAGGCCGCGCTGGACGCGCTGCGGTACATGAAGGCCGTGCAGCGGGCCAGGTCGGCACTGCCCGGCCTGACCGTCCGGTACGAGGAGCTGAGCGCCGACCCGGAGAAGGTGACGCACGAGATCTGCGAGTTCCTGGGCCTGGCGTGGGAGCCGGGGATGCTCGCGTACGGCAAGCAGGCCGTCCTGGAGAAGGGCCTCGGGGACTGGCGCGACAAGATCCGCTCCGGCGCCGTGCAGCCCGCGCGGGAGCTCCCCGCCGCGGACCAGATCCCGGACGCGCTGAAACCCATGTGCCGGACCTGGGGGTACCTGACGTGAAGATCCGCTACCTCATGCTGCACGCGTACGGCATGGGCGGCACCATCCGCACCGTCGTCAACCAGGCCAACGCGATGGCCGCCGCGGGCCACGACGTCGAGCTGGTCAGCCTGGTGCGGCGGCGCGACACCCCCCAGTTCACGCTCGACCCGCGGGTCGGGATCACCGCGCTGGTGGACCAGCGCGCCGGCCGGGTGCCGGACTCGTTCGGGCGCAGGGCCTGGCGCAGGGTACGCGGCAAGATCGTGCCGAGGGGCGAGTTCGCGGCCGACTACTTCACCGAGCGGGTGGAGTGGGCGGCGATGGAGTACGTCTCCAGCCTGCGCGACGGCGTCCTCGTGACCACCAGGCCCGCGCTGAACCTGATCGCCGCCCGCCGCGCCGCCAAGGACGTCGTCAAGGTCGCCCAGGAGCACATGAACCTGTCGGCATACCCCGACACCATCCGCAGGGAGATCGCCCGCCACTACGGCCGGTTCGACGCGGTCACCGTGCTGACGCGCACCAACCGGCTGGAGTACCAGCGCCTGCTGCCCTCGACCCCCATCGTGCAGATCCCGAACGCGGTCCATCAGGCCGACCAGAAACGTTCCCGGCAGGTCAACCCCGTCGTGGTCGCGGCCGGGCGGCTGGTGCCGCAGAAGGGGTTCGACCTGCTCATCACGGCCTTCGCCCAGGTGGCGCCGGAACATCCGGAATGGCGGTTGCGCATCTTCGGCACCGGGCCGCGCAGGGGCGAGCTGCAGGGGCTCATCGACGGGTTCGGGCTGGGCGAGCACGTGTCGCTGCGCGGGCGCACCGAGCGGCTGGACAAGGAGCTGGCGCGGTCCTCCGTGTACGCGCTGAGCTCCCGGTTCGAGGGCCTGCCGATGGTGATGATCGAGGCCATGACGCACGCGCTGCCCGTGGTCGCCTTCGACTGCCCGACCGGGCCCCGGGACGTGCTGACGGACGGGGTGGACGGCCTGCTCGTGCCGGCGCGGGACGTGGACGCGCTGGCCGCCGCGCTGAGCAGGGTCATGGGTGACCGGGAACTGAGGGTGCGGATGGGGAACGCTGCGCACAAAGCGTCGCGTGCGTACGCGCCTGAATTGGTGATGCCATTGTGGGAGGATTTGTTCTCGGAGTTGCTGGCGGGCGAGCGCGTGGCCGACAACTTCTGGACGTCCGGGAAAAGATTTACCTGACGATTCCTTCGGTGTAGCCGGGCTTTCCGCGCCCTTTGTCACGAAATGTCGCTCATTTCGGCAAAAGCATCTCAAAAGGCGCGGCAATCTGGAGCGATGCGTATCCGGAAAGCTCACCTGACCGCTGCGGCTGGTGCCCTTGCCCTGGTCACGGGGCTCACCGCACCCGCACACGCCACCACTCCCGCCGCCGCACCCGTCCACGCCGTCCAGCAGGACGCGCCCTCGGTGTACGGCAGCGCCGCCTACCTGATGGACGCCTCCTCCGGCAAGGAGCTGTTCAGCAAGAACGCCGACGACCGCCTCCCCATCGCCAGCGTCACCAAGATGATGACCGCGTACGTCGTCCTGAAGACCGCCAAGCCCACCGACGTGGTGCAGATCAAGCGCGAGGACGTCCAGTACGCGGAGGACGGCGGCGGCACCACCGCCGACCTGCGGCCCGGCGACCGCCTCACCGTCGGCGAGCTCCTCTACGGCCTCATGCTCCCCTCCGGCGCGGACGCCGCCCACGCGCTCGCCCGCACGTACGGCCCCGGCGTCGGCGGCTTCGTCGCCAAGATGAACGGCACGGCGCGCGAGCTGGGCATGAACGACACCGAGTACGTCAACGCCGACGGCCTGCCCAAGCGGGGCGGGGACGGCTACTCCACCGCCCGCGACCAGAGCGTGCTGGCGGCCAAGGCCGTGCAGGTCCCGCTGATCAAGCAGGTGGCCGGGACCCGGTACCACTCGCTGGACGCCACCTCCGAGCACCGCTCCTACAGCTGGCGCAACACCAACAAGCTGCTCGGGACGCCGGGCGCGATCGGGCTGAAGACCGGGTTCACGCGGGCGGCCGGGTTCACGCTGGCGTTCGCGGGCGAGAAGCGCGGCCACACCCTGGTCGGCGTGCTGCTCGGCGAGTCGGTCTCCAGCCGCCGCTTCGACACGGCGGAGTCCCTGCTGTCCTGGGGCGCGGCCCGCGAGTCCGCCTGACCCTGAGCCGGGCGGACACCATGGACGGTGTTGATCCTTTGGGCTAGTTTGCCCGACATGAAGCTTCGAATCGCGTTGAGTGCGCTGTCAGCGGCCGCCGCCGTACTCGCCGCCCCGGTAGTCCGCGCTGGCCCCGCCCACGCCGGGACCCCCAAGCTCGGCTGGGAGCTCAAGGAGACCGGGGTGACCGCGCGCCTGCGCGGCCTGTCGCCCGTCAGCCGGGACGTGGTGTGGGCCTCGGGCTCGGGCGGCACCGTGCTGAGGACCGTCGACGGCGGGCGGAGCTGGCAGAACGTCTCCCCGCCCGACACCTCCGCGCTCCAGTTCCGCGACATCGAGGCGTTCGACGAGCGCCGGGCCGTGGCGCTGTCGATCGGCGAGGGCACGGACTCGCGCGTCTACCGTACGGAGGACGGCGGGCGCACGTGGACGGAGACGTTCAGGAACGACGAGCCCCGGGCGTTCTACGACTGCCTGGCCTTCTTCGACCGGCGGCACGGGCTGGCCATGAGCGACCCGGTGGACGGCCGGTTCCGGATCCTGGCCACGGACGACGGCGGGCGGAGCTGGCGGGTGCTGCCGGCCGACGGGATGCCCGAGGCGCTGCCGGGCGAGGCGGGGTTCGCGGCGAGCGGCCAGTGCCTGGTCACCGCGGGCGGCCGGGACGCCTGGCTGGCCACCGGCGGGGCGGAGCGGTCACGGGTGTTCCACTCGGGCGACCGCGGGCGCACCTGGACGGTCTCCGACACCCCCATCCCTGCGGGCGACCCGGCACGCGGCGTCTTCGGCCTGGCCTTCCGCGACCGCCACCACGGCCTCGCGGTCGGCGGCGACTACCGCCCCGACCAGCCCTCCCCCAGCGCCGCCGCCCTCACCCGGGACGGCGCCACCACCTGGCAACCCGCCACCACCCCGCCGCCCGCCTACCGCTCCGGCGTGACGTGGCTCCCCCACCTGCCGTTCGCCGCCATCGCGGTGGGGCCTTCGGGCAGCGACGTGACGTGGTCGGGCGGGCGCACCTGGGAAACCTTCGACAACGGCTCGTTCGACACGGTCTCCTGCACCCGCGACCTCTCCTGCTGGGCCTCCGGCGAACAAGGCCGCCTCGCCCACCTGACCCTCCGCTAACCACCGGCCCCGCCACGGGACCCGAGCCACGGGTTTGCGGGGCACGGGGCGCGGGCTGGCACGGGGCGCGGCACACGGGGCGGACACAGCACGGATGCGGGGCACGAGCACGCGGGCACACGGCACGGCACACGGGCACGGGCCACGGGCCACGGGCGGGCACGGCACGGATGCCGGGCACGGGCGCCGGAGGTGTCAGCGGACGCCGCGGGGGCGGAATTGGATGCTGATGCGCGGCCCAGCCGGGCGGGAGGTCTTCGGGATCGCGTGCTCCCACGTACGCTGGCAACTCCCGCCCATCACGATCAGATCCCCATGCCCCAGATCCCGCCGGATGGACGCCCCGCCGCCACGGGGCCGGAGCAGGAGCGGGCGGGGGTCGCCGACCGAGACGATCGCCACCATGGTGTCCTCGGTGCTCCCCCGCCCGATCGTGTCGCCGTGCCAGGCCACGCTGTCGCGGCCGTCGCGGTAGAAGCAGAGCCCCGCCGTACGGAACGGCTCCCCCAGCTCCTCCCCGTAATGATCGTCGAGGGCCCGGCGGCAGTCCTCGAGCACCGGATCCGGCAGGGTCTCGTCCTCGTCGTAGAACTTCAGCAGCCGCGGCACGTCCACCACCCGGTCGTACATGCGCCGCCGCTCCGCCCGCCACGGCACCGTCTCGACCAGCCGCTCGAACAGCGTGTCGGCCCCCGTGAGCCAGCCCGGCCGCAGGTCGATCCAGGCGCCGTGGTCGAGGTGCGTCCTGCGGACCGTGGCGCCGAGCGGCCCGACCCCGAGCTCCTCGTCGAGGCCGAGCAGAGATGCTTGGAACGAGGCTGTCATACAGCCAAGTGTATGCCTTTGTTCAAACATGCATTCGACTGGGATGGCGGCTCGCCTTTGCCGGTCGGTCGTGCGAGGCTGGCAATCGCCGGATACGAGTGGCATCGCCCTCAGCCCGCACCGTGAGGCGAAGAGGCCACCCATCGCTTCGTCACACGAAGTCATCACGAAGGAGCAGGCCATGCTCACCACCGACTACCTTCCGGGCGCTCCCTGCTGGATCGAGGTCAACACTCCCGACGCGGAGGCGGCGAACACCTTCTACACGGGGCTGTTCGGCTGGGAGTCCGTCACGCTGGGCCCCGAGTACATGCAGTACCGCTTCTGCCAGGTCGACGGCAAGACGGTCGCCGGGATCAGCCAGGTGACGCAGGACGGCTGGAGCCCGGCGTGGCTGACGTACTTCCAGGTGCCCGACGTCGACGTGATCGCCAAGACGATCGAGCAGGCGGGCGGCACGGTGCTCTTCCCGCCGAGCGACGTCCAGGGCCAGGGCCGCATGGCGGTCTTCGCCGATCCCACGGGGGCCGCGTTCGCCGTGTGGCAGCCGGGCCGGACGAAGGGGCTCGGCATGGTCACCGAGGCGGGCTCGCTCGGCTGGGTGGAGCTCTACACCCCCGACCCCGCCGCCATCCGGGCCTTCTACCAGTCGGTGTTCGGCTGGCGCATCGAGGACCTGCCGATGGGCGACATGTCCTACCCCGTCATCTCGCCCGCCGACGGGGGTGAGGCGTCGGCGATGGCCGGGATCGTCCAGCTCCAGCCCGGCGACAGCCCGCACTGGCTGCCGTACTTCGAGGTGCCCGACTGCGACGCCACGGCAGCCATGGCGCAACAGCTCGGCGGCACGATGCAGGCTCCCGCCACGGACGTGGAGGGAGTCGGCCGCATGGCCTTCCTCGCCGACCCTTACGGCGCCCGCTTCGCGGTCATCACCAGCTCGTCCTGACCCCGCCACAGGCCCGGTCTGCGTGGTACGCAGGCCGGGCCTTCTCATGCGCCGGCTACCGCATGCGCCATGCTGTAACGTCTCTATAATGTTAACCCGTTACATGGCCGGAGCGGTGGCCGCGCGCACCGGAGACGAGATGTCAGGGCCCGCGCTCCTGGTCGCCGGGCTGGCCGTCACCGGCTCTCCCCTGACGGCGTCCTGGCTCCTGGCCGGGCTGACCGTCTCGGCCGCGGTCGGCGGGCCGCTGCTCGGGGTGCTTCTCGACCGGGCCCGTCGGCCGGGGCGGCTGCTCACGTGCTGCCTCCTCGGGTACGCGACCGGGCTGCTGCTGGTCTTGTACGGGCTGGGCCGGGTGCCGGACGCGGCCCTGATCGGCGTGGCGGTCGTGGCCGGGCTGCTGGGGCCCGCGCTGACCGGTGGCTGGACGGCGCAGCTGCCCAGGGTGGCCGGTCCCGAACGCCTGAGCAGGGCCAACGCGCTCGACTCCATGAGCTACAACGTGGCCGGGCTGGCCGGGCCCGCCGTGGTGGGTGTGGTGGCGAGCGCGGGCGGAGGCACCCTGACGGTGCTGGTGTGCGCCGGACTGCTCGTCGCCGCACTGCCGGCCGCCTGGAGCCTGCCTCCAGCACGTGCCCACTCGCCCGCACCCGACCCCGTACGCGCTCATCCGGCCGCACCCGGCTCGCCCGCCGGCGGCAGCGCTCCCGGCGGCGGCGTTCCCGATGGCGGCGCGGTTGGGCGCGGGCGGGCGGTTTGGGCGGAGTTGGTCGAGGGGTTCGCTGTCATCGGGCGGAACGCGCCGTTGCGGCAGGCGACGGCCGGATCAGCGGTCTCGTGCTGCGGCCTGGCCATGCTGGTCGTGTCCGCCCCCGTCCTCGGCGCCGAGCTCACCGGCGAGAGCGGCCATGGCGCGCTGCTGCTGGCCGTCACCGCCGCCTCCGGGCTGGCCGCGAACGCGGTGATCGCCGCGTGGGGCCGGGTGCGGCGGTGGGACCGCGTCCTGGTCTGGGGGACGGCGGTGCTCGGCGCGGGGATGGCGCTGGCAGCGGGGGCCGGGGCGTTCTGGGCGGCGGTGGTCGCCGCGGCGGTGGCGGGAGCGGGTGAGGGGCCGCAGCTCACCGCGTTGTTCTCGGTACGGCACCGCGAGGCGCCGGCCCGCCTGCGCAGCCAGGTGTTCACCACGGGAGCCAGCCTGAAGATCACCTCGTTCGCGATCGGATCCGCGCTGGCCGGACCGCTGGCGGCGTACTCGGCGGGCTCGGCCCTGCTGGCGGGCGCGGCGCTGCAGACCGCCGCCGTGGCCGTGCTCACGACGGGGCGCCGCGACAAGGGCTCCCCGACAGAAGCGCCGCGATAGCGACCCCCCGGCGGAGGGTCGCGTTCAGCCCGAGGCGGGCGGTGAGGTGCGTGAGCGGTGGGCGGCGACGCGTTCGCGGGTGGCGCAGCGGCTGCTGCAGTAGCGGCGCGGGCTGCCGCCCCCGAGGTCCAGGTACGGCCGCCCGCAGCCCCGCGAGGCGCACAGCCCGCCGGGAACGCGCTGATGGTCGGCGAGCAGCACCGCCAGCGCCATCGCCGACGACGCCAGGAACCACTCCCCCCACGGCGCGTCGTCCCTGCTGTCGACGTGCACGTGCCAGCTCGTCGTGCCCCCGTGGCTGGTGAGCCTGGGCGCCCGGGCCGATCCGGCGAGCAGCCGGTTGAGCAGGTCTGCCGCCTCCCCGGTGGTGGCCGCGCCCAGGACCTCGCGCAGCCGCGTCGCCGCCGCCCGCATCGCCGTCACGTCGGCCTCGCCGAGGTCGAGGTCCCCGGTCTCCCCGTGGTCGCGCAGGACCCGCGACACCGACTCGACGGACGGCCGTTCGTGCAGCAGTGCCACGCACAGGTCGACGGCCCTGGCGGCCATCGCCTTGGTCGAGTGAACCTCCACCTCGAGAAGGTTATGCCAGTGCGGGCCCGGGGAATCCCCACCGCCTCCCCGGGCCTCGCGCCGCCTCAGCCGCCGCACGCCGCGAAGACGAACATTCCCTTCAGCATCCGGTACTGGTCCCGGACCTTGACCGCGCCCGTCTCGGTGTCGATCTGGACGATGGTCATCTTGTTGCCGCTCTCCGCGTACTGGACCAGGTGGACGGTCACCTGGGTGTCCCCGGTCCAGTCGACCATGTCGATGTCCCCGGCCGGCAGCTTGAGCTTCTTGCGGTCGACGACCTGGTCGCTCTGCATGTCGTACAGGGCGAGCTGCGGCCTGCTCCCGGCCACCACGACCGCGACCGTGCGGCCGTCGGCGGACAGCGCCTGGGGCGAGTTCGACGACACGACCTGCGGCGGCGTGCCGCGTACGAGCTGCTCGCCCGTGTCGCTGTAGACGGCCAGGTCGGTGACGCCCTCGTCGCCGTCGGCGCTGGTGAGCACCTCGCCCCCGTCGCCGCTGAAGCCCAGCACGATCATGTTGCCCGGCACGGAGCCGATCCGGGCGCCGGTGGCGGTGTCGAACACGCGCGTGCTGCGGACCTTCTCGCCGGAGATGACGGCGGCCAGCCGGGCGCCGTCGTCGGAGAGGCGCAGGGTGATGTTGTTCTGGTCCACCCGGGGCAGCGCGTCCTTGGCGAACAGCTTGACGCCGCCCCCGAGCGTGCGTACGGCCAGTTTGCCGGTCTTGGTGAGGTACGCGACCCGCTGGCCGTTGCCGCTGACCGCGATGGGCGCCGAGGCGTACACGAGCTTCTTGCCCTTCACGTCGAGCGCGACCGTCTGGGCGTCGTGCAGCATGCTCTGGCTGCCGTCGTGCATGACGAGCCGCCAGTCGCCGCACGGCTTGGCGTCCCCGTCCTTGCCGCAGCTCTTGATGGCGGCGTACCGGACGCTGTCGTGCCCGTGGTGTGCGTGCGGCTCCGCGTACGCGACGCCCCCCGGCACCGCGACCACGGCGGCCGCGAGGACCGCGAAGATCTTGGCTTTCATGTCGTTCACTCCCCCGCCTTCACATAGGCGTACCTGGTCTTGCTGATCGTGTATCGGCCGTTCTGCTTGACCGCCCCGGAGCCGGGATCGACGGTGAGCTCCCGTATCACCGCCGTCTCCCCGATGTCACCGCTCTCCACCGTGGCGTGGAGCAGGCCGTCCGGGCCCCACCACGCGAGGTCCGGCGGCACGCCGGGCGTGAGCGGCAGGTCCGCGCCCCCGGACAGTTGCCCGGTCTCCACGTCGTAGGTGCGCACCCTCGGCGGCTTCTTCGTGTCGGCGTTGCCCGCGGTGAACACCGCCACCGTCCGGCCGTCGGGGGCCAGGGCGAGCGTGGGTGCGTTCGCGACGAGCTGGGGCGGCGTCGCCCTGATCGAAGCGCCGCCGAGCCGGTGCGCGGTCAGGCGGAGCGTGTTGTCGCTCAGGTAGCGCCTGGTCAGCACCTCGTCGCCGTCGCCGCTGAACCCGGCCATGTCCTCCCCGAGGGCCAGCTTCGTGATCTTGCCGGTGGCGACCGTGATCACCTTGGCGGGCAGGCGGACAGGCTCGTCACCGTAGTCGATCACGACCGTGTCGCCCTTGGGAGACAGGTAGACGCCGATGTCGGAGGTGCCGACCCCCTTGGGCACCGCCGCCTTGGGCAGCGTCCTGGCCGGGCCGCCCGCGACCGGCTGGACGACCAGGCGGTGGTCGCTCTTGCGCTCGTACGCCATCACGCGGCCGTCGGCGCTGATGGCGAACGTGGTCGTGTCGTGGACCTCGTTGCCCTTGGCGTCGATCTGCGAGGTGGCGGCGCCGGGCACGGCGACCTTCCTGCCGTCCCGCATGATCAGCTGCCAGTGGCCGCAGGGGTGGTCGAGGTCGTCCTTCTTGTGGGTGCAGGTCTTGACCCAGGCGGCGCGGGCCACCGGGGACTGTGACTGGGCGTGGGCGGCGCCGGGCGCGAGCCCCAGCCCGCCGATGACCGCCGACGCCAGCAGGGCCGCGGTCGCTGAGGGGTGCCTCATCGGTGAGATCCTTTCGCTCACACCGTTAGACACCCACGCGACGTGCCCGGTTGGTCACAGATCGGCCACGGCTGCCGCTCACGCCCTCCCCGGGTCCAGGGGGCGGCGGCCCGCGAAGCCGAGCTCCGTACGGTGGTACCAGGCGAGCTCCCGCTCGCCCTCGATCCAGCACAGCCGCACCGACACCCCGTCGATCACGGCGGGGAAGTCGACCAGCACCGGCGCGATGCCCTTGACCTCGATGCCCTGCTCGTTCCACCCGCTGAGGATCTCCTCGATGCGGGCCTGCAGCCCCTTGATCTCGGGGAGGCCGCCGAGCGGGGAGCCGCCCGCGGTCCGCCGGTCGAAGTCGATCTCGGTCAGGTCCGCGCGGGCGGCGATCACCTCGCGGGCGTCACGCATGACGCCGGGAAGCAGCTCGCGGGCCTCGTCAACGGTGAAGATCCGGTCCATGCCACAGACGTTACGGCTCGTACGCCTCGATGAGCAGCCGTTCGGCGTGGTCGAGATAGTCGTCGAGGTACGCGGCGGCCTTCTCGGGTTGCCCCGACTCGATGAGCCCGAGCAGGGTCCGGTTGCGGTCGACGAACGGCTCGTGGAAGGCCCGCGGGTTCTCCATCACGTGGAAGACCAGCCGCAGCTCGGCCAGGAGCTGGCGCATGGCCTCGTCGATCCTGGGGCTCTCGTTCAGCGAGACGAGCGCCTGGTGGAAGCGGATGTTGGCGGTGCCGACGCCCTGCCAGTCGTCCTGCTCGGCGGCGCGCTCGGCGTCGAGCACGGCCTCCTTGATCACGGCCAGCGCCTCGGGGGCCGGGCCGCGCCGCAGGGCCGCCCCTTCGAGCACGCGGCGCACGCGGTAGAGGTCGGCGACGTCCTCGGCGGACGGGAGCCGGACGAACACGCCCCTGTTGAGCTTGTGGTCGAGCAGCCGCTCGTGGCCGAGCAGCCGGAACGCCTCGCGCAGCGTGTTGCGCGACACGCCGAGCCCCTCCGAGATCGACTCCTCCGACAGCCGCTGCCCCGGGCGGAAGAAGCCCTCGCTGATGCGGTCGCGCAGGATGTCGGCCACCCGCTCCGCTGTGCTGCTGCGGCCCAGCCGGGGGCGGTCCTGAGAGAGACCGGCAACCACGTTATCCACATTTGACAGCGAATCATGGAGCAAAACTCTTGTCGAATTGTTCAACGATTCTTATGTTGAAGAGGACCCCCTAGACGAACAAGGAGCGATCGAATGACAGGCTCCGCGCAACAGACCCGGCGGGTGATCCTCGCCAGCCTGATCGGAACGTCGCTGGAGTGGTACGACTTCTTCCTCTACACCACGGCCGCGACCCTGGTCTTCCCCAAGCTGTTCTTCCCCGCCCTCGACCCGTTCAACGCGACGCTGGCGTCCCTGACCACCAACGCCGTGGCCTTCGTCGCCCGGCCGCTCGGCGGCATCGTGTTCGGCCACTTCGGCGACCGGGCGGGGCGCAAGACCGTGCTGGTGGTGACGCTCCTGGTGATGGGCGTCTCGACGTTCCTCATCGGCGTGCTGCCCGGTTACGCGAGCGCAGGCGTGCTCGCGCCGATCCTGCTGGCGGCGCTCCGGTTCGTACAGGGCCTGGGGCTCGGCGGCGAGTGGGGCGGCGCGGTGATCATGTCGCTGGAGCACGGCGACGGGCGGCGGCGCGGCTTCAACGCGAGCTGGCCGCAGGTCGGCGTGCCCGCCGGATACGTGCTGGCCACCGGGTTGCTGACGCTCCTGTCGTTCACGCTGTCCGACGCGGCGTTCCTGTCGTGGGGCTGGCGGGTGCCGTTCCTGCTGTCGGGCGTGCTGGTGTTCGTGGGACTGTGGGTCCGGCTGAGGGTCAGCGAGTCGCCGCTGTTCGCCCAGGTCGAGCAGCAGGGCGCCAAGGCGGAGATGCCGCTGCTGGAGGTGCTGCGTACGCACCCGCGGGCCCTGCTGTCCGCCTTCACCGCACGGATCGGGGTGGACGTGGCCTTCTACACCTTCACCGCGTACATCATCGTCTACCTCACCACGGTGCTGAAGCTGCCGCGTTCGTACGCGCTCAACGCGGTGCTGATCGGGTCGGCGCTGCAGCTCGCGCTGATCCCGCTGGCCGGCGCGCTGTCCGACCGGTTCGGGCGGCGGCCGGTCTACTTCGCGGGCGTGGTGGGCGCGGCGGTGTGGGTGTTCGCGTTCTTCCCGCTGCTCGACAGCAGATCGTTCCCGCTGATCGCGCTGGCCGCGGTGGTCGCGCTCGTCACCCACGCCGCCATGTACGGGCCGCAGGCGGCCTTCATCGCCGAGCTGTTCAGCACGCGGCTGCGCTACAGCGGCGCCTCCATGGGCTACCAGGTGGCCGGCATCGTCGGCGGCGCCCTGGCCCCGATCATCGCCCTCAGCCTGTTCGACACGTACAAGACCACGGTCGCGGTGTCGATCTACGTGGTGGCCGCGCTGGCGGTCACCGCCCTGGGCCTGGCCATCGCCCCGGAGACGCGCGACCTCGACCTGGCCGCGGAGCCCGAGGTCAAAGCCACCCTGCCCGGCCAGGTGGGACCGTTCGCCTGAGCCGTACAACGCCGCGAGAGCCGCGGGCGGCGGCTGCCGACGCCGCCCGCGCGGAAGGGGTACTGATGAGAATCGCCCTGATCGTCGTCGCCGCGCTCATCGCCGTCCCCCTGCTCGTCGGGGGCCTGGGGGGCTTGGAGAGCACGGGCGGCGGCGAGGTGGCCGTCATCCGCGACGGCGGCCCGCTCGACGACAACAAGGTACGCCAGGTGATCGACCCCGGCTCCGGCCTGACCTGGACCGGCATGTGGTCGTCCACGCACCTCTATCCGGGGCAGCAGCGCTTCTACACCATCACCGCCGACCCCAAGCGGGCCACGACGCTCGGTGTGGACGTGGTGACGGTGCCCAGCAGCGATGGGGTGAACCTCGGCATCGAAGGCACCCTCTATTTCACGCTCAACCTGGACCACGAGACGCTGAAGACGTTCGACGACAAGTACGGCACCCGTACCTTCCGCGCCCAGGACGACCGCTCGCTCTACGCGTGGGACGGCGACGAGGGCTGGTCGGCGTTCTTCGGCCAGGCGGTCCGGCCCGTGATCGACAACGCGCTGCGCGGTCAGATCGGCGCCATGCGCTGCGCCGAGCTCGTGCCGTCCTGCTCGCTGCTGGAGAGCTCCACGCTCAAGCCGCAGGACAGCAACGCCAACATCGTCAAGGTGCAGAACGCGGTCAACGCCTCGCTGGCCCGCGACCTGCCGGCCACGCTCGGCGGCGACTTCCTCACCGGGCTGCGCTTCACGCTGGCCAAGGTGACGCTGCCGGGCGAGGTGCAGCAGGCCGTGGACCGCTCGCTGGCCGCCTCGGCGGCCGTCTCCGAGGCGCAGGCGAAGGTCGCCCAGGCCAGGGCGGAGGCGGACGCGAACCGGGCCAGGCAGGACGGTTACGACAAATGCCCGGCGTGCGCGGAGATCGAGAAGCTGAAGTCGCTGCCGCAGGGCATCACGGTCTACGCCCCCGGGAATCCCCAGTCCGTCGTGGTTCCGTCTCGGTAGTCAAGGCGTGGTTGACTCGTTTTGCGCGCAGCGTCTGGGTTGTGACGGAATCGCCACCTATTCACAGAACAACTTCCACCTAATACGCATAAACTGCGCGGCTGTGAGCCTGCCTGTACGTGAACGTTCCCCCCGGCCGGGCGGCGGTCGCCACCGCCGTCCCGTCCCCACGTCCCTGCCGCCGGACGCCCCCATGCTCGTGCTCGCCACCCCCGGCGCCACGTCCGGCGTGGCCGAAGAGATCGCGGGCGTGGTACGCGTCGACCACCCCCAGATCGAGGTGCGGCTGACGAGCGTCACCGACCTGGCGGACTCCCTGCCCTCCGGCCGCGACGCCGTCATCGTGCCCCTGCTCACCTGGGACGACCCGGTCGTCCTGGCTGAGATCGGCAAGGCCGTCGCGGCGAGCGGCAGCGGCGCCGTCGTCACCGAGGCGCTCGGACCGCACCCGCTGCTGGCCGAGGCCCTGCACATCAGGCTCGCCGAGCGCGGCCTGGCCAGGGCCGACCGCGTACGGCTGCTGAACGTCTCCAGCCCCGTGGACGCCGTCATCATGGCCACGGTGGGCGGGGAGCGCGCGGTGCACGCGGTGCAGGCCACGGCGGTGCTCCTGGCCTCCAGGCTCACGCTGCCGGTCGTCTCGGCCTCGCTCGACAGCGAGCCGGGCATCGCGATGGCGGCCCAGCGCCTGCGCGCGGCGGGCGCCGAGCGCCTGGCCATCGCGCCCTGCATGATCGGCCACGAGGCTCCCACGGGGATCGTCGAACAGGCCGCCGCCTCGATCAGCGCGGGGCACGCGGAGCCGCTCGGCGCGCACAGCGCCGTGGCCGAACTCGTCGCGCGGGCTTATGGGAGCCAACTCGCCACTTGACCAGGGCTTGTAGAGATCACGGGACTCGCGTTACCGTCTGCAAATGCGGCGGGTGGTGTACAACGGCGAACGGCTCGGCCTCCGTGACGTCATGGAGGCCGACGTGGCCGCGCTGCACGCCGTCTACGGCGACACCGCGGCCATGCAGCACATGCCGTTCGCACCCCGCAGCGCGGCCGAGGTGGCGCGGCTCGTCGACCAGGCCCTGGAGGCGGCTGCGGCCGAGCCGCGCCGGCTCTACGTGCTGGCCGTGATCGACATGGCCCGCCGCGACGTGATCGGGGTGGCCCGCCTGCAGATCGAGGCCGACCACCCGCACAGCGCCGAGATCGGCTTCGGCCTCCACCCCGACCAGTGGGGGCGCGGGGTCGGCACGGACCTCGTGCGCTTGTTGCTGTCGTTCGGGTTCAAGCAGCTCGGGCTGCACCGCGTCTGGGGCGCCCGCTCCCCCGCGAACTTACCCGCCCAGCTCGCGATGCTGACGGCCGGGATGGTCGAGGAAGGCCGCATCCGGCACCACGTGCACACGCCGAACGGGTGGCGCGACTCGATCGTGCACTCGGCGTTACAGGACGAGTGGACCGAACGCTAGAGCGCCACGGGGAGTGGCGTGAACGGGGATTGTCGGTGCCGGGTCCTACGATGAGCCTCCTCACGGAGGGATAGTCCAATGCTCGACGCGCTGATCGTGCCCCTGTTCGTCACCACGGACCTGCCGCCCGAGTCGGAGCTGGCCGAGTTCGGGGAGTTGCTCGCCGAGACGGCGCGCGTGCTCCGCCACGAGGGCGGCGACTACGAGGCGTTCCTCGCGGGCAAGGTGTTCTGGCTGGACCGTCCCGTGCTGCCCGAGCAGCGCCCGGCCGCCGAGGCGGAGCTGCGCTTCGCGGGCATGCTGGGCTACCTCGCCGCCTCCGGCCCCGGCCACACCTCCCGTGACGTGGTCGGCGACGTGCGGCGGGCGATCGGCGAGGCCGTCACCGGCCGCTACGGCGACGTGGGGGTCGCCCCGGCCGTGTTCGCGATCCGCGACCAGGACGTCCGCGAGCGCACCCCCGATTCCGCCCTCTACTTCGACACCCGCGACGCCACCCCCGATCTGGTGAGCGCGACCAGGACCTACCTCTAGCCAGGCGGGCGCGCCTCGTGCGATCGTGCACGGCGATCAGACCCACGGGCCGCCACCGCGCCACACGGTGGCGGCTGACGACGAGGAAAACCTCGCATGGCCGTGCTCGGCGCGCTCTGCTTCGGGCTGGCCATCGGCTTCTTCGGCTATCTGGTCGCGGCCACGCTCATGCCGGACTCCAAGTGGCTGGGCGACTGAGCCGGCTTACGGGGCCAGCAGGCAGTCGAGCGCAAGAGCGGCCATCCGCCCCGGCCGGCCGGGGTCGGCGCGATGCCGCTCGGCGGTGATCGCCGCGAGGACGACGGCCTGCACGTCCTCGGCGTCCACGTCCGCCCGCACGGTGCCGGCCTCCTGGGCCCGCGCGAGCAGCTCGGCGAACGCGCGGCGCAGGTCCAGCGCGAGTCGCCGGGTGAGCTCCGACAGGTCGACCTCCGCCCTGGCGAGCGCGTCGGCGAGGTCCTGCTTGGCGCGGGCCTCACCGATCAGGCCGAGCAGGAACGGGAAGAACGCCGAGCCGTCCTGATCCTCCTGCACGGCCTGGCGGGCCTGCTCGAGGAGGCCGCCGAGGCGGTCGGCGAGCACCGCCTCGACCAGCGCCTCCTTGGCCGGGAAGTGGCGATGGACGGTGCCGGGGCCGACCCCGGCCCGGCGCGCGATCTCGTCGAGCGACACGGCCAGGCCCTCGGTGGCGAAGGCCTCTCGGGCGGTCTGCAAAATCCGCTCCCTGTTGCGCCGCGCATCGGCACGCATCGGCCGCTGGCTGTCCATCTTCCTCCTCGCGTCCTGCTGCGTCCCACCGTAGGGGCCGGCTCGCCGTCGCGTCAGGAGGGCAGGCCCACCAGGACGTACGAGGCCCACAGGTCGGGCTCGGCGGGTCCGTAGAGGTCGCGCAGCTCCAGCACGGCCTCCCGCAGCGCCCGTGCCGGGCCCAGGCCGGAGCGCAGCCTGGTGTGGACGTCGCGCATCAGAGCCCTGGTGACCTCGTCGGGGACCGGCCAGAGCGGGAGGAGCACGGACCTGGCGCCCGCGTGGAGGAACGCGTAGGCCAGGGCGGCCACGTCGTCACCGCCGCCCGGCGCGGGGCCGCGTTCGTGGGAGCCGAGGACGACGAGCCGGGCGTCGACGGCCATGCTCATGAGCCGCCTGCCGGTCAGGAGACCGTCGGCGAGCCTGACGCCCGAGCCGAACGGGTCGGCCGGGTCGAACACGCCCGGGCACGACAGCTGCACCACGTCCCAGGTTCCGGGGAGCCGGGCCGCGGTGGCGGCCGAGCCGGTGTGGGGCGGGACGCCCAGCAGGGCACCGGCGTCCTGCGCCGCCGCTTCGAGCGTGCCCCGAACCTCGCCTTCGGGGACGGCCCGAACCTCGCCTTCAGAGACGGCCCGAGCCTCCGAGGTGTATCCGAGCACCAGCGACCGGGTGCCCGTCGCGGGGCCCCGCCGGGTGAGGCGGGTCAGGGCCGCGACGGAGGGGGCGTAGGACACGGGGGCACGTTCGAGGAGCGAGCGGCCGTTCGGGGCGAGCGCGTGGAGCGGGACGCGGTGCAGCTGGGCGTGCGGGACGAGGTGGAGGTGGTCCAGGTCGTCGCCGAGCGCGTCGAGGGTGTCCGACAGCAGGAGGTCGGCCAAGCGGCGCCAGACGGCCGCGCGGTGGCGGCGCGCCTCGATGTCCAGCAGCCCCGGGCGGCGGCCGGCGGTGGTGGCGGCGAAGTCGGCCAGCAGCTCGTGGCCGACGGTGGTGGGGAAGGCGCGCGGCCCGGACCAGCCGGTGCGGTGGGCGAGCACCGTCACGCTCTGCTCACCGAGGTGGAAGCCGACCACGGCGATCCCGCCGCCGGATCGGCCTCCGGAGGTGACGAGGGCGTCGAGGTGGAGCCGGTCGAGCGGAGGAGCCCGGTGCAGGGCGACGTAGTCGGGGGCGAGGGGTTCCATCCGGCGCCACAGCGCCTCCACCTCGGCCTCGGCGGTGCGGGCTCGCCCGAGCAGCCTCGCGGCTTCCCCCGGGTCTCGGGTGTTGCGGGCGGCCGCTCTGAGCGTCCGCACGGTGTCGAGTCCGCGCCGCTCGGCCTCCACGAGCTCGGCGGGCACGCCGTCCGGCAGGTGGCGGTGACCGAGGTGGGTGGACAGGGTGGCGGACTTGGCGTGCTCCAGGTGCCGCCAGGCCGCCAGGCCGCGGCCCAGGCGTACGGCCAGCCGGATCGCGCGGTCGCGACCGGCGGCGTGGCCCAGGTCGCCGGCCCGTTCGGCGTCGGCGAGCGCGCTCGGCAGGTCGCCCAGCCGCTCGGCGGCGACGGAGCGGTCGTGCAGGGCGATCCCCAGCTCCAGCTCGTGTCCGAGCTCCTCCAGCGGCCCGATCGCCTCCGACAGGTGCCGGTGGGCTCGGGCGTAGGAGGTGGTGGCCACGTAGAGCGCGCCCAGGCGGCCGAGGGCGAGCGCCTCCCCCGGCCGATATCCGATCTCCCGGGCCAGGGCCGCGGCCTCCGCCAGGTCGACCTCGGCGCGGGAGGTGTCCTCGAGGCGGGCGAGCAGGACGAGCGCCAGGACCACCCCGCGGGTGCGGCCGCGGGCGTGTTCGATGTCCAGGGCGCGCTCGGCGAAGAGCCTGGCCTGGTCCGCCGAGTCCCGCAGGGCGCAGACCAGGCTCAGGTCGGCGTAGCTGTCGGCGAGGTCCGCACGGGAACCCGCTTCCTCCACGATCGCGATGGACTGCCGGTAGAGGGCCTCCGCCTCCGCCAGTTCGCCCAGCTTGAGGTGGAGTGCGGCCCGTCCGGCCAGCAACGGGGCCCGCAGCGCGCCCCAGACCGGCGAGGACAGCAGTTCGAGCCCCTCGTCGAAGGCGTGTGCCGCCTCCGGCCAGCGGGCCTGGTCGGCGCGGACGCGACCGAGCAGGTCGAGCGCCCGCACGAGGTCCGCGGGGAGCGCGGCGTCGGCGTCGCGGGCCCGGGCGACCGCCTCGGTGAGGTGGTCGGCGGCCTCGTCCAGGCGGCCCAGGTCCCGGGCCGCCGCGCCGAGGTTGCGCAGATGGTCGATCACGAGCGCGTCGCGCAACTCGTAGCCGCGGGCGGCGTACGCGCGGGCGGCCTCCAGGTCCCCCAGCGCCCGGCAGAAGGCGGAGAGCTTGGCCAGCAGGACCGAGTGGTACTCGGAGGCGGGCGGGCGGCCGTTGACGGGGTAGGCGGCGAGCGTGCGGGCGGTCTCCAGGTCGCCGGCGAGCGTCTGCTCGGCGAGCGTGCGGGCGGTCTCCAGGTCGCCGGCGGCCTCCGCCTCCTCGATGCGGAGCCAGGTCTCCAGCCGTTCGGCCCGGTCGCCGTCCGCCGCCCTGATCGCCTGGCTCAGGGTCGCGTGGCCGCGGGTCGCGTCGCCGAGCGTGAGCTGGATGCGGGCCAGCCGCGACAGCAGCTCCGCGTCCAGGCCCCCGCCCATGACCGCGACGAGCTCGAAGGCGCCGCCGGACGACGCCAGGTCAATGGATGGGGTGAGGCTGGACAGGCCGGCTTCGAGGGCGGCTCGGGCGCGGCGGAAGTCGCCGCGCTCCTCCAGCGCGAAGCCGAGCTTGATCGAGGTGAGCGCCGCCAGCCGGGGCTGGTCACCGGCGCGGAATCCGGCCACCGCCAGCTCCAGCGCCTCCACCTGCGCGTCCAGGTCCCCGGTACGGGCCGCCAGCGCTGCCAGCCGGTCGCGGACGACGGCCTCCTTGAGCGGGTCTCCGGCGGACAGCCCCAGGGCCGAGTTCAGCCGTTCCGCCGCCTCGTCCCACGAGCCGAGCCGCAGGTCCAGCGCGGCCCGCCCCAGCACGGCGATGAGGACGGCCCCCACGTCACCCTCGGCGGCGGCCAGCTCCAGCGCCCGCTCCAGGTCGGCCGGCGCGTCGTCGTAGCGGTCGAGGGCGGTCAGGCAGGAGGCGCGCATGGTCAGCGCGGACGACTCCTTGACCGGGGCACGCAGCCTGGCGAACGCCTCCGCCGCCGCCCCGAACTCCTCCAGCGCCTGCCCGGCCTCCCCCTCCGCGTACGACAGCGCACCCAGGTTGTAGCGCGCCGAGGCGGCCCCGTCGTAGTGGCCGAGCGACTCGTACTCGCGCTCGGCCAGCCCGAAGGCCGTCCTGGCGCCGTCGACGTCGCCGCGGCCACGGCGGCGGCCCGCGATGCGGTACCACTCGTCGGCGGGCTCGCGCCGCTCGCCCCTGCGCCGCACGATCTCCACCAGCCGGGTCTCGCACGCGGCGGCCTGGCCGGGATGACCGCGCTCCACCAGCAGGACGGCGTGCGCGTCGAGCACCCGGCAGGCGTCCTCCCACGCCCCGGCGGCCTCCAGCTCGATGGCGCAGGCGGCCATGCGTTCCGCGGCCGCGGTGAGGTCGTCCTGGTCGAGGGCCGCCCGGGCGGCGTGGACGAGCGCCATGGCGGCCGGGACGACCTCGCCCAGCTCCCGATGGAGCTCGCGGGCCCGGACCGCGCAGGCCACGGCGCCGGCCGGGTCGCCGGCGGCCAGGAACGCCTCGGCCGTGTGCCCCTGCTGGGCCGCCTCCTCCGCCGCCAGCCCGGCGCCCTCGCACAGGGCGATGGCGCGGTGGTGGTGTTCGAGGGCGCGGACGGGGTCGCCGGCTCTGAGCAGCACGACGCCCATGCTGCCGAGCTGGAGCGCCTCGGCCCGGACCTCGCCCAGCGAGCCGTAGACGGCCGCCGACCGCGCGAACGACTCCAGCGCCGACCCCAGCTCGCCCAGCTCCTGGTACGCGCGCCCCTGCTCGGCCAGCGCGTACGCCACCCGAGCCCCCTCAGCGGGGCCGAACGCCTCCGCCGCCCGCCCCAGCACGACGCAGGCCACCCGCGGCCGCCCCAGCGAGGCCAGCCGCAGCCCGGACTCCAGCAGGAACTCGCCGGGCGAGCCGGCCTGCCGCTCGGCATAGCGCAGCAGCTCGACCGCCACCTCGTCGTCCCGCGTGGCCATCGCCAGCTCGGTCGCGGCCGCCGCGAGCCGCTCGTCCGGCGCAGGCGTCCCGTCGAGTGCCGCGCCGAGCTGCGACAGCAGCTCCGGGTCCCCCTCCCCGGCGAGCTCGAGCACCTCCCCGAGGTCCCCCGGGTCGCCCTGCGCCGAGAAGCGCGCCAGCAGCGCCCCGCACAGCACCCGCCGCGCGGGCGCCGGGTCCTGGCCGGACTTCACGGCCAGCTCCAGTCCCTGGCGCGCGGAGGCCACCGCCTCGTGCAGGTCCTCGACCCGTCCCGAGTGCGCGGCCCGCCACCGCAGCACCTCCGAGACGAGCCCGTACGCCTCCGCCCGCGGCGACAGCAGCTCACCGGCCGCCAGGGCCTCCCGTAAGGCGGCGATGGCCTCATCGGCGTGCCTGGCGTCGAGGTCGAGCTTGAGCGCCTGGCCGAGCAGCATCAGAACCCCGGGCCTGGCCGGATCCCGCTCCCCGTGGGCCGCGAGCGCGGCACGCGCGGCTGTGATCGGCTCCGCGGGGTCCCCGCCGGTCACGACGGCCCGCCTGAGCAGCGCGTTGGCCAGGTTGGCGAGCAGCCTGGCGCGGTCGGGGTGCCCGCGCGGAGCCTGCCCGGCCGCCTCGCGCATGACCTCGACGGCGGTCTCCAGGTCGTCGGGGTCGCCGGTGACGCCGTAGCGGTTCCAGCGGCGGTCTCCCAGCAGCCCGAGCCGCACGACGGGGTCGGCGCCGAGCCCGAGCGCCGTCTCGCCGGGCGTCACGTGCAGGGCGGCCAGCATCTCCGTCCCGGCCTCGAGCGAGCGCTCGTCCCCCGTGACGACGAACCACTCGACCAGCCCGGCCGCGTACGGCGCGAGCACGCCGGGGTGGGCCCACTGCTCGTGCCAGAAGTCCAGCGCGCACTGCCCGACCCTGATGAACGCCAGCAGATCGCGGTCGGCGTACGAGCCGGCCGAGCGCGCCCGGGTGAGCTCGGCGAGCGCCAGCAGCGCCTGCGACCGCTCCTGGCCGGCCGGCGCCTGCGCGGCCGCCACGTACGCCCCGGCCAGCTCCTTGTCGCCGAACGCCGCCAGCCCGAGCGCCGTGGCCAGCTCGTCCACGTGCGCCGGATCGGCCAGCGCCGCCCTGAACAGCACGTGCACGGCGTCGTCGACGACCTCCAGCTCCCCCGTGGCCCCGAACAGCCGCACCAGCCCGTCGCCCAGCAGAGCCAGCGCGCCGGGCGCCCAGGCCGGGTCGGGCGAGCGCGCCGACTGCCGGAGCAGCAGCTCGCCGAGCCGGTCGGCCACCTCCGGCGTGGGCTGCGCCATGGCCCGCCGCACGAGGGCGTGGACCAGCAGCTCCACGTGCGGGTACGCGGCCGGGTCCACGTGCTGGAACATCTCTTCGACCAGCCCCGCCCACGTGCCGGCCGAGTCGCCGGGGGGCGCGTTCGAGCCGCGCAGCCGCTCCGGGAGCCGCCCGGGATCGACCACGGCCACGGCGGCGAAGAACGTGCCCGCCACCGCCGCGTCCTGCGTGAACCGCTGGTCCAGCCGGTAGCGGGCCAGGTGGAGCAGGCCGATCAGGCGCCAGGTGACGGCGTCGGTCCGGTCGCCGGCGCACGCCCGCATCGCCTGCTCGGCCTCGACCAGCGCCGCGGGGTCCCAGATCAGGTCGGGATCCGCGGCCTGCTCGAACCGCTCGATGCGGGCGGCCAGCGCCCGAGCCGGTTCGGTCATGGGCACAGGCTCTCACCGGCGTGCGCGCCCGTACAGAACCGTGCTTTTGACCTCCACATCGCCCCGTACGGTATCGCCCTTTACGGTGTCAGCTCGATGAAGGACACGCCCGGCATGGGCAGGTCGAATTCGAGGGTGACCGTGCTCCCGGCGGCCGTGGCCGGCGGGGCCAGCTCGTCCAGCGTGTTGGCTGCCCGGAGCTTGTCCCACTGCTCGTCCGCCGGCCAGTCGCCGCCGCCCATCGCCTGCCAGGCCGCCTGCACGTTGGAGTGGTCGCGGTCGATGCGGTGGTGGGTGAGCGTGTACTCCCCGTCGCCGAGCCCGTCGACGGTCAGGGACACCGTACGGGTGAGCTCGGGGGCGCCGTCGGCCTGGGCGTGGTTGAGGGTGCCGTTCCAGACCAGCACGCCGATCCTGCCGTCCGCGTGCCGGGCCGCCCACGCCTCGACGCCGCCCACGTCGCCGTCGAGCGTGGCGGCCAGCTCCGCGTCGCCCAGCCGGGAGGCCAGGGTGAGCGCGTGGAAGCGCGGCTTGCGCAGGTTGCCGACCGTCAGCAGGCCGAACCCGCCGTGGAACAGCCGCGGCGGCCGGCCCAGCTCCTCGAAGTGGTCGGAGGCCACCCAGTGTGACAGCGCGGCGATCCGGCCGGCGGCCGACTTCATGCCGTGCAGCAGGAACGCCGCCCCGAACGGCCCGTCGCCGATGCCGTGGAAGTGGGTGGGCGTGGGCCCCCATTCGGTCCACCAGACGGGGACGTCCACGCCGTACCTTTCCAGGACGGGACGCCAGTCGAGCGGCGCGTTGCCGTAGGTGTGGCTGGAGACGAAGTCGAGCGCCGCGCCCGACTCCTCGACGTGGGCGAGCAACTCCTCCACCCAGCCGTCGGCCGCCGAGGCGGGCCCGCCGACGCGCAGGTCCGGGTGGACGTTCTTCACGGCCGCGGCGGTGACGTCGTAGAGCAGGAAGTACTCCTCGGGCGTGCCGGTCCAGAAGACGGCCAGGTTCGGCTCGTTCCAGACCTCGAAGGCCCAGTGGTCGATCAGCTCGTGGATCCCGTACCGCTCGGCCAGGTGCTCGACGAGCGCCCTGACCAGGTCGCTCCACGCCTCGAAGTCCTTCGGCGGCGAGACGACGGCACCGTAGCCGAAGACGGTCCTGGAGGGATCGGCGGCCAGGTCGCGCGGCATGTAGCTGAGCTCCACGATCGGCCGCAGGCCCAGCGCCACCACCTTGTCGTAGACCTCGTCCACGCGGCTGAAGTCGTAGACCGCCTGACCGTCGACCTCGCGGTAGACGCCCAGGTCGTCGCAGAGGATGGCGTGCGCCCTGACCGTCTGGACGCCGAGCTCGTCGCGCATGACGCGCAGCGCCTCGGCCAGCTCCTCGCCGATGGGCCGGCCGCCGCACTCGTCGGTGCTCAGCAGGTGCGACAGGTGCTCCGACCCCACCATGTACGCCCACGGGCGCGGCAGCTCGCGGGTCACCCGCCCCGCGTCCACGTGGATCGACACCCCGGCCGGCCCTTCGAGCGGGACGGCGTGGACGGGCTCGGACAGCGGGCCGGCGTGGTCCACGGCGGCGACCGCGGCCACCTGGTAGGACGCCGCTCCGTGGCCGGTGTCCACGTACCGGCAGGACGGGACGGCGGGCACGTCCACATCCGGCGGCGTGGCCGGCGCCCCGTCCCTGTGCACCACGTAGCCGATGGCGCCGGGCACGGCGTCCCAGGTCAGCGTCACCTGGCCCGCTCCCGGGAGCGCCGACAGGCCCGTCGGGGCCGGCAGCTCGGGCCGGGCGGCCGGGGTGATCGCGCCGGACTCCTGGCCGATGCGCTCCTGCCAGTCGCGGTGGGCAGCCATGTTCATGAAGAGACGTTCCATTCCTCGATTTCCATTACCGGGCGCAGCTTGGCCTCCACGCCCGAGCCCGCGAAGTAGCGGTGCAGGTCGCCGCCGGTGAGCACGTTGCCCAGGGCGGCCATCACCATGCCCTGGTCGAGTGCCAGGTACCACTTGGACACGGCCCCCGAGCGGACCGCGACGGCGTCGTAGAAGCCGCCGGGGCCGTAGGAGTCGAAGTTCCGGCGGAGCTTGTCCAGGTTGTCGATGGCCGCGGCCTTCGCGTACGGCAGCGCCAGGAAGCTGGCGTGCGGCGTCACCACGCCGTCGCCGTAGGCGGCAGGCTCCGCCTTGGCGGGGCGGCAGCCCTCGTAGCCGGGGTCGGTGCCGGTGCGCTCGCGGTCGGAGGTGTAGCCGGGCTCGTCCATGCCGAGCGGGTCCACGCCGTACTCGCGGTAGCCGCCGTGCGGGTCGTTGGACGGCGAGAAGCCCCAGTAGCCGTACTTGGCCTCGTCGAGGCCGTGCTCGATCTGGGCGCGGACGAACACCGGGTGGTTGCGGCCCCAGCTCCTGGGCGCCCACTTCGCCTCGGGGACCACGAGGTCCGGCATGAGGGCCTCGAACATGGAGCCGCCCCAGTTCGGGACGAAGCGCATGCCGCGGTAGGCGTACGTGCCCTCCCAGACGTTCACGCCCAGATACTTCTTCCACGAGCCGACCGGCTTCTGGTCCTGCCAGCCGAAGTCGCAGCCGTTGTCGGGGAAGGTGCGGTACGGGCCGAAGTAGCTCTCGCGCGGGAGCTGGCCGAGCGCGATGCCCACGTACTGGCCGATGCGGGTCTCGGCGGGCGCGCCGTAGTGGTGGCAGGTCGAGTAGACGGTCGTGCCGGTGCCGGCGTAGTCGCTCGCGACGTGGCAGCCGTCGGGCGGCTCGGGCCAGAAGCCCCCTCGGATCAGCCCGGTGCCCGCGTCGGGGCGGGCGGCGGGGTCGTAGTAGGAGGCGAAATTCATGGAGGTCAGCAGACGGTTGGCGCGGGTGGCGTATTGCGGGGTCGCGTTGCGGACCATCATCAGGGCCGCGGCCAGCCAGCCGTTGTCCACGCTGGAGGCGAACAGGCGCACCGGGTCGCCGGTCTCCGGCCAGGTGTGGATCAACTGGAGGGTGCCGGGATCGTACCAGTTGTAGAACTGGCCGGTGGGGGTGTTCCGCTCAAGCCGCTCCAGCGCCCTGATCACCCTGCCGACCCTGGCGGCGGCGTCCGCGCCGCTGATCAGGCGCAGGTCGCGGGCGGCGAGGGTGCTCCACAGGTACGTGCCGATGTTGGTGGGTGAGGTGACCTTCGCCCTGGTCGCGAGGTCGCCGGTCACCTTGTCGGCGGGCAGGCCGGTGGCCGGCTCCACCATGGCGGCGATCGACCGCCAGGTGTCCTTGGCGTAGCGAAGCAGGGTGGCGTCCGTGGAGGCGGCGGCGGGGGCGGCCGGCACCGCCAGGGCCAGCACTAAAACGCCGGACAGGACTGTCTTGCGCATGAGGGGCTCCTCTACTTGAGGCCGGTGGTGGCGATGCCCTGGATGAAGAAGCGCTGCAGGAAGACGAACAGGAACAGGATCGGCGCGATCACCACGACCGAGCCGGCGACCAGCAGGTTGTAGTGGGTGGCCTCGTGCCCGTTCAGGATGTTGAGCGCGACCGGGAGGGTGTACATGTCCTCGCTCTGCGCGACCACGGCCGGCCACAGGAAGTTGTTCCACGAGCCGAGGAACGTGATCAGCCCCAGCGTGGCCAGCGGCGGCCCGCACAGCGGCAGGATGATCGTGAAGAAGATCCGGAACTCCCCCGCGCCGTCCACCCTGGCCGCGTGGATCAGCTCGTCCGGCAGATCGGCGATGAACTGCCGCATCATGAACACGCCGAGCGGCGTGACCACGGTCGGCAGGATGATCCCGATGAACGTGTTGACCATGCCGAGCTTCGCGATCAGCACAAACTGCGGCACCATGAGCACGATCGCCGGGATCGCGAGCTGCACCAGCACCAGGCCGAAGGCGAGGTTCTTGCCGCGGAAGGACAGCTTGGCGAAGGCGTAGCCGACCATGGAGCAGAACAGCAGGTTGGTGGCGACCAGCACGAGCGCGATGAGCATGCTGTTGGCGAAGGCGTTGCCGATGTTCACCCGCTGGAACAACTCCGCGAAGTTGTCCAGGGTGAACGTCTGCGGCCAGAACGTCGGCGGGTCGCGCCTGATCTCCCGCTCCGGCTTGACCGAGCTGAGCGCCGTCCACAGGAACGGCCCGGCGACCAGCGCCAGCCCCAGGCTCAACCCCAGGTAGACGACCGCGCGCTGGCGGCGGGTCCGGCTCATCTGCGCCTCCCCATTCTCAGCTGCAGTACGGCCAGCGCCACGATCACCACGAACAGCACGGACGAGGCGGCCCCCGCGTAGCCGTAGTTGCCGACGCCGAACTGGTTGAAGATGGCCAGCGAGGCCGACAGCGTGGAGTCGAGCGGGCCTCCCCTGGTCATGACCAGCGGCTCCTCCAGGAACTGCATGAAGCCGACCGAGCTGTAGACGGTGCAGAACAGCAGCACGGGCCGCAGCGAGGGCACGGTGACCGCGCGGAAGCGGGCCCAGCGCCCGGCGCCGTCCACCTCGGCTGCCTCGTACAGCTCCTTCGGGATGCTCTGCAGCGCGGCCAGCAGCACGACCATGTTGAAGCCGAAGCTGCGCCAGGCCGTCATCACGATGATCGACGGCAGGGCGGTGGAGGTGCTCTGCAGCCAGTTGGGGCCCTGGACGCCCACCAGCTCCAGCAGCCGGTTGACCAGCCCGGCCTCCGGCTCCAGCAGGAACTTCCAGGCCACGGCGATGCCGATGATGCTGGTGATGTTCGGCAGGTAGTAGCCGAGCCGGAAGAACGCGGCCGGCAGCCGGGCGATACCCGAGTTGAGCAGCACGGCCGCCGCCAGCCCGAGCCCGATGGTCAGCGGCAGCGCGGTGACCACGAAGACCACGGTGTTGAGCGCCGCCTTGCGCATGGCGCCGTCGTTCATGAGCCGCAGGTAGTTGTCGACCCCGACCACGTTGACGGCGAGCGGGTCGCTCACGTCGGTGCTGCGCATGTCGGTGAAGCTCATGCCGATGCCGACCAGCAGCGGGCCCAGGTAGAAGACCGCGAACAGCACCACGAACGGCAGGATGAAGATCCAGCCGATGCCGGCCTGGCGTAACGTGCCCCTGAGCCTGATCGGCGCCACCCGCCGGGCGGGAACCGCCACGCTCATGGGCCCTCCCGCGTCGGCTCCGCGCCGGCGTCCCATCCGCTCACAGGCCGGTGCCGATCGTGTCGGCCTGCGACTGGATCGCCTTGAGCGTCTGCTCGGGCGTCTGCGCGCCCCGGGCCAGCTTCTCCAGCTCGGTCTCCAGCACCCTGGCCACCTGCTCCCACGTCGGGAACGGCGGCGGCGTCTTGGCGTCCTTGAGCTGCTCGCCGAAGACCGCGAGCTGCTTGTCGGCGGTCAGCTCCGGCTCCTGCCAGGCCTTGACGACCGCGGGCAGCGACTTCACCGTCGTGTACCACTTGGCCTGGACCTTCGGCTCGCTCAGCCACTGGATGAACTTCCAGGCGGCGTCGCGGTTCTTGGCCTTCTTGAACACCACCATGTCGGAGCCGCCCAGGAAGCTCGTCGCCGAGACCGGGCCCTTGGGGTAGGGCGCGACGTCGAACTTGTCCTTGAAGCCGGGGCCGCCGTCGTTGTTCAGCACGCCGACCATCCACGGGCCGGAGAAGAAGCCGCCGACCTCCCCCTTGATGAAACTCTGCGGGAAGGCGCCCTCCGGGGTGTTGTTGGGGGCGAGCTTCTGCGTGAACAGCGACGCGTACTGCTTGAGCGCCGTGAGCGCCTCGGGGGTGTCGAACGTGTACTTGCCGTCCTTGACGATCTCGCCGCCCGCCTGCCAGATGAGCGGCAGCACCTCCTGCCAGGAGGCTCCCTGCGTGTAGCTCTGGTTGAAGCCGTTCTTCGCGCCGCCCTTCTCCTTGAGCGCCCTGGCGAACGCGGTGAACTCCTCCCACGTCTGCGGCGGCTCGACGCCGGCCTTCTTCGCCTGGTCGGTGCGGTAGTACAGGACCCGGGTCTCGACGTACCAGGGCACCCCGTACGCGGTGCCGTTGACGTCGACCGTCTGCCAGGCACCGGGGAAGAACACGGACTTGTCGACCAGGTTGCCGGGCGTCGGCTCCAGCGCGCCGGTCTTGGCCAGCTCGCCCGACCAGGTGGAGCCGACCATGCTCACGTCGGGCGTGGCGCTGCCCGCGATGGCCGCGGTGATCTTGTCGTGCGCCACGTCCCAGCCGATCGCCGTGACGTTGACCTTCACGCCGGGGTTGGCGGCCTCGAAGTCCTTGACGAACGCGCCGAGCGCCTTGCCCTCCTCGCCCATCGCCCAGACCGTGACCTCCCCCGTGATCTTGCCGGTCGTGACGTTCTGTGCCTGCTCAGGAGTTCTGTCTGCGTTGCGGCCGCAGCCGGCGGCCAGGATCGCGAGGGCCAGCACGCCGCCCGCGGCGCGCCGGGTGGTGGTGTTCACGGACTACCTCCTGGGGGTTGGTCACCGCGGCCGGAACGGTTCTCCGGCTCGGCGGTCAGGACTCGGTGACGTCTCGGGGTGGTGGCCGCAGCTGGAGCGGACCACCAGCTCGGTGGGCAGGCTCTGGTGGCGGGGCAGGTCGCGGGCACCGGTGATCAGCTCGTCGAGCGCGCGGGCGGCGCGGGCGCCGAGCTCGCGCATGGGCTGGCGTACGGTGGTCAGCGCCGGGCGGGCGTGACGGGCGGCCATGATGTCGTCCCAGCCGGTCACGGCCAGGTCGCCGGGCACGCTCAGGCCGAGCTCCTCGGCGGCCAGCAGCGCGCCCAGCGCCACCTCGTCGTCGGAGCAGATGATCGCCTCGGGCCTGCCCTTGCCCCTGAGCAGGTCTCTGGCGGCCTCGAAGCCGCACTCGACGGTGTAGTGGCGCGTGTCCACGGCCTCGATCGCGCCGCCGAGCACCGCCCGCACGCCCTGCCAGCGCTCGTCCACGTCGTCCCGGCTGGTCATGGGCGCGCCGAGGAAGGCGAAGCGCTCGTAGCCGTGCCCGGCCAGGTGGGCGGCCAGCTCTCCCGCCGAGGCTCGGTTCTCGCTGCGCAGCGTGTCGGCGCCGGTCAGCGGGTCGCGCGAGATGAACACCAGCCGCATGCCGAGCCGCAGCAACTCGGCGACCAGCGGCTCGGGGACGGTGTGGCCGAAAATCAACATGCCGTCGACCCGCCCGGCGAGGTCCTTGACCAGGTCGTTGACCCGCGTGCGCCCCTTGGTGGACAGGATGACGACGGAGCGCCCCAGCTCGGAGGCGACCTCCTCGTAGCCGAGCAGGACCTCGGTGTAGTAGGGGCCCGCGAGGTCGGGGAAGACGATGCCGTTGGCGGCGTGGCGGCCCTCGGCCAGGCTCACCCCGAGGCGGCTGGGCGTGAAGTTGAGCTCCTCGACGGCCTTGAGCACCTTCTCGCGCGTCCTGGCCGCGACCGGGCCGGTGCCGCGCAGCGCCCGGGACACGGTCGCGATCGACACGCCGGCCCGCTGGGCCACCTCGTAGATGGTCACGTCCATCGAGCGTCTCCCTATTGTGTAAGCGCTTCCACCCTGGACTGTAAGCGCTTACACACACGCAGTCTGCCAGGATTGTTAACTTCTCGTACAGACCCCCGCAAGTAACGGTGAGGTCACGCCCCCGATGGGTAGTCGTGGATCATGCTCTATGGCGAGGAACATGTACGGCGATACCAGGAGACCAATGGCGAGGAGGGACACGACTGGAACAACACGACAGTCCTCCTCCTCACCACGAAGGGCCGCAAGTCCGGCCGGTCCTACACGACGCCGCTCATCTATCAGAAGCACGGTGACGACCACGTGATCGTCGCGTCCAAGGGCGGCGATCCCGACCACCCTGAGTGGTACAAGAACATCCTGGCCAATCCCGAGGTCGAGGCGCAGGTCAAGGGCGACAAGTTCAAGGCTCATGCCCGTACGGCGACGAAGGACGAGAAGCCGGAGCTGTGGCGGCTGATGGCCCGTACCTGGCCGGACTACGACGAGTACCAGAAGAAGACCGACCGCGACATCCCGGTCGTCGTGCTCGAACGCGTCAAATAAGGCAGGCCCCGCCGCACCCGGTCAGGGCGCGACGGGGCTCCTCTTACGTCACCTGAGCTGGTAGGCCCTGATGACGGTCTCGGTGAAGCCGTTGCCGCCGGTGTCGGCGGCGTTGACGCGCAGCGAGGCGAACCCGCCGCGCGCGCTGACGGGGTGCCACGTCTGCGCGGCCCACGTGCCCTTGCCCGCCGGATGCACCAGCGTGGGCAACCAGGTGCGGCCGTCGTCGTAGGAGATCTCCACCGTGAGCTTGCGCAGCGGCAGGCCGGGCGAGCCGTCCTGGCGCTGGACGCTCAGCGGGATGCTCATGTGACCCACCGCCGCCCGGTTGCGGTCGTCCAGCTCAGGGGCGATCTTGACGGTCAGCAGCGGCAGCACCTGGCGCTTGCCCGGCTCGGCCGACTTCGACCTGAACTTCCACTCGGCGCTGACCCGGGTGGAGAACTTGGTCTGCTTCGCCTCCCGGTCGGCGGTCATGGTCAGCCGGTATTCGCTCGCCTTCGTCTCGGCGGGCACCTCGACCGGGCCTGGCAGGTAGTCGGCGGCGTAGATCTCCTTGCCGTCGCGGTAGACCTTGGCCTGCGGGGCCGTGTACTCGCCGTAGGAGACGCGGTCCGGCGTGCTGTCCTCGAACAGCCCGGCCGAGAACTGCATCAGGTTCTCGTCGCGCCAGTTGTAGTCGCCGTCGGGGTTGAGCGCGGCCGCGAAGACGCCGGTGTTCCAGCGGTCGGCGGTCTTCTGGCCGGCCCGGTAGAAGGTGGTGTCGCCGAAGAAGAACTGGTCGACGTCGTTCCAGCCCTCCGGCGGCGTCAGGTACTGGATGAAGGACGGGTACCAGCCGGTGTCGGCGGGCGTGTAGTACTCGGTCCTGCGGAACGGCAGCGAGAAGCGCGACACCTGGCCGTACGGCATCCAGGCCAGCTCCTTCCCGTACAGCACCGGCAGGGCGAAGCGCTCGCCGAACTTGGCGTCCTGCTGCGTGGCGTACGTGGAGGTGACCTCGGCTAGGTCGCGGCGGCGCGGCTGGTAGCCGGGGTCGGCGGGGATGCGCGGCTCGGCCTTCATCAGGTGGTAGAAGTACGGGCTGTCGTCGTAGCTGCCGTCGGCCTTCGGCTTGGCCCACTGCGTCCACCGGTAGAAGGCGAAGTTCTTGCTCACGGTGCGGGCCGTCGGGATGGCCTTGATGCCCTCGACGCGGTCCGCGCCCCACATGCCGGCCAGGTCGACGTCCACGCCCATGGGCTGCACGCCCTCGGCGAGCTGCAGCAGGCCGAGCATGCCGATGGCCAGCCGAGCGGTGGGCTCCTCCGTACGGACGGTGACCGGACGCGCCTTGCGGCCCTCGGCGGCGACGGTGCGGTCGGCGTCGAGGGTGAACTCCGGGTCGGCGGCCATCACCAGGGTGCCGTCGCTGTCCATCATGAGGGTGACGACGGTGTAGCGGTGGCCCTTCTGCAGTCTGAGGTCCAGCGCGCCGTTCGCGATGTCGTAGTTGCGCTGGTCCTTGGCGTCGAGGTCGATCACGCCGGCGAACGCGGCCTGGGCGGGCTGCCCGTCGCTGCCGGTGAAGGTCAGCTTGAGCGCGCGCTTCTCCGGCTCGACCCGCATGCCGATGCCGGTGCGGACGGTGACGTCGGCGTTCCTGGCGATGACCGTGCCGCTGAACATGCCGACCGGGCCCGGCTGAGCCGTCACCTTGACCTGGGCGGTGCCGTGCGCGGGCACCTCCACGGCCGTGGCGCCGAGCTTGAACGGCGTCACCGTCGCGCCCTCGCCGTCCTTGGCGATAACGCTGAGGTCCAGCCGGACGGCGGCGTCGCCGTCGTTGCGGTAGGTGAGCGTCTGGTCCTTGGGAGCGGGGCTGGGCAGCTCGATCTCGCCCAGGTTCAGGGTGGCGGGCTCGGCGGTGATCTGCTGGGTGACGGCGCGGGCGACGTCCACGCGGCCGGAGCCCTGGACGTAGGCGCCCAGCTCGTCGCCGGGCGCGGTGGAGGCCATCAGCGCCGACTTGATCCGGTCGGCCTTCCAGTCGGGGTGCTGCCCCGCGACGATCGCGGCGGCCCCGGCCACGTGCGGGGTGGCCATGGAGGTGCCGCTCAGCGAGGTGTACGAGTCGTCGACCGGGGAACCCAGGCCCGTGCCCGCGGCCCGCGCGGCGACGATCTCCACGCCCGGCGCGATCAGGTCGGGCTTGACCGCGCCGTCGCCCACGCGCGGGCCCGTGCTGCTGAACTGGGCGACCGTGTCGTCGTCGCGGTAGGAGGCGCCGACGGAGAGCGCACGGTCCGCGGTGCTCGGCGAGCCGAGCATCTGGGGGCCGTCGTTGCCCGAGGCGATGACGAACAGCGTGCCGTACTTCTCCGACAGGCTGTTGACGGCCTGCTCCACGGGGTCCACGCCGACCGAGTCGGGCTCGCCGAGGCTGAGGTTGGCGACGCGGGCGCCGTTCTCGGCCGCCCAGGTCATGGCCTCGATGATGGCCGAGTCGGGGCAGTCTCCGGTGCGCACGCAGACCTTGCCGATCAGCAGCTTGGCGCCGGGGGCGACGCCCTTGTACCGGCCGCCCGAGGCGGCGCCGGAGCCGGCGATGGTGGCGGCGACGTGGGTGCCGTGGCCGTTGAGGTCGCGGACGTCGGGCTCGTCGGTGAAGTTCTGGGCCTTGGTGACCAGGCCCTGGAGGTCGGGGTGATCGGCGTCGTACCCGGTGTCGAGGACGGCGACGGGCACGTCCTTGCCGGTGTGGCCGGCCGCCCACGCCTGGGGCGCGCCGATGTGCGGAACGCTGACGTCGAGGGAGAGCTTGGCCTTGCCGTCCAGCCAGATCTTCGCGGGCGCGGCCGCGGCCGTCCTGGCCTGTCCGGTCAGGGCCTTCCACAGCATGCCCGCGCTGGTGCGGGGCTCGCTCTGGGCGACGCCGTTGATCGCGGGCAGCGGGTGCCCGCCCGCGGCGCGCAGCGTGGCGGCGCCGGGCTGGTCCGGGTACGTCGTGATCAGCGGCAGCGCCGGGCTGGCGGCGTCGTCGTAGCCGAGCGCGGCGAGCCGGGTGACGTTGAACAGCCGGGGGTCGAGCCGTCCGGCGGCCAGGAGGGGCATCGCGTCCGTGGGGACGATGCTGAGCCCGTCCTTGCCCCGGCGGTGCACGAACGTGACCTTCTCCCTGCCGGGGCCGGGCTTGACGTCGAGCTGGGTCTGCTTGCCGGGCAGCTCGCGGAGGGTGACCTTGTCGCCGGTGACGAGGGTGATCGTCTTGGGCGGTCCGGACGGCTTTGCCGGCTGGGTGGTCGCCTTGGTGGAGGGGGCGGGGGTGGGGGCCGCCTGGGCCGGCGTGGCGGCCGCGATGAGGGCCGATACCACGACGCCCAGAAGGGCGGTTCTCTGAAGCACATCCCGATTTCTAGTTGTCCGTGAAATTTGGTGACAAGGTGGCAGGTGTGGCCTATTGCGGCAACTGCCGGAATTGGCCAAGATCGTGGGCATGCTTGAGGACGGCCGGGCGCTGGAGGTCGTGGGCATCAGCGCCTTCGACGAGCGGGTCTACCGCGGGGTCCTGGCCAGCCCCGGGATCACGGTGCAGGAGCTCGTCAGGCGCAGCGGCGAGAGCGCGGGGCGCATCCAGTCGTCCCTGAGTCGGCTGCGCGCCAAGGGACTGGTCAGCCGCCTGTGGGGCCGCTCGCCCCGCTGGACGGCGACGAACCCCGGGGCCGCGATCCGCTCGCTGGTGCGCGGCATGCAGGGCGAGCTCGACCGGCTCACCGACACCGCCGACGAGCTGGAGGCCGCCTTCCGCACCGTCGGCCAGGGCACCGACGAGGGCGGTCAGCTCGAGGTCCTGGCCGGGCCCGAGGAGCAGGCCCGGTGGTACGTCCGCCTTCAGCAGGAGGCCAAGGAGGAGGTGCTGACCTTCGACCGGCCCCCGTACGTGCTGGACTACCACAACCCGCTCCAGACCGGCCTGCTCCGCAGCGGCGTCCGTTACCGGACCATCTACGTGCCGGAGGCCTTCGACCACGCGGGGGCGCTCGACGAGGTGGGCAGCCTGATCAAGGCCGGCGAGGAGGCGCGGGTCCTGCCGGAGCTGCCGTTCAAGATGGCCATCGTCGACCGGTGGCGGGCCGTGATGCCGCTGCAGATGGACCCGCCGCTGACGCGCGGCGTGCTGATCACGGGGTCCACCATGGTGATGGCGTTGGTGGAGCTGTTCGAGCGGATGTGGCGCGAGGCGCTGCCGGTGCGGGCGGAGCTGTGGCAGGAGTCCGGAGATTCGCCAGACCTCGGACCGTCAGCGGCGGACCTCGCCCCTGAGGCGGGAGCACTCAGCCCAACGGCGGGGGCACTCAGCGCCGCGGAGGGCACCCTCAGCTCTGGTTCCGGGGCGCTCAGCCCTGGATCTGGGGCGCTCAGCCCTGGGTCCAGGTCCCTCATCCCTGCGGCCAGGTCGCTCAGCCCTGCGGCCAATGCGCTCAGCCTGGAGGACCGCAGGCTCCTGGCGCTGCTCGCGGCCGGGCTCAAGGACGACGCCATCGCCCGCCAGCTCGGCACCAGCCCGCGCAGCCTCCGCCGCCGGCTGCGCCACCTCCTGGACGAGCTCAACGCGGAGACCCGCTTCCAAGCCGGCGCCCAGGCCAGCCGCCGCGGCCTGGTGTGACCGAGAGCGGCGGCTCGCGGGCCGCCGGGGGTCAGCGTGCTGGTTGCGATACCGGGAGCGGCACGTCCCACTCCCTCTCCCCCGGCTGGCCGGCCGTCGTGACACAGCAGCCCGCGGCCGTACCCCCATCACCACCGCCTCGCACAGCACGCTTCTCCCGGGCCCAGCCTGCATAGCGCGATCCCCTACCAGGGCGGGTTCGCACGGCGCGATCGCGGTCCCCGCCGGTGCCCGTTCGCACGGCGCGGTGGCCCCCTCGAAGGGACCTCCACCGCCGTCGGCCGGGCCGCCTCACCCCGCCGCGAGAGCCCTCATGACGCTCAGGGCCGCAGGGTCGCGTACAGGTCCATGGTGCGATGGGCGATGCGTTCCCAGGAGAAGTGCTCGACGGCCCTGGCCCGCCCCGCCACCCCGAGCGCCTTGGCCCGCGCCGGGTCCCGCAGCAGCGCGTTGACCCGCTCGGCCAGGTCGGCGGCGAAGCGGTCGGGGTCGTAGGGCGTGCCGTCGGGTCCCTGGGAGATCGGGACGAGCAGGCCCGTCTCCCCGTCGGCCACCACCTCGGGGATGCCGCCGGTGGCCGTCGCCACCACGGCCGTCTCGCAGGCCATCGCCTCCAGGTTCACGATCCCCATGGGCTCGTACACCGACGGGCACACGAACACCGTCGCGTGCGTCAGCAGCTGGATGACCTCGGGCTTGGGCAGCATCTCCTGGATCCAGAACACCCCGTCGCGATCGAGGCCGCGTACCAGCTCGGTGACCTCCGCCGCGATCTCCGGCGTGTCCGGCGCGCCCGCGCAGAGCACGAGCTGGGCGTCCCGGTCGAAGGACCGCGCCGCGTGCAGGAGGTGGACCAGGCCTTTCTGCCGGGTGATGCGGCCCACGAAGACGACGTACGGGCGGCGCGGGTCCACCCCGTGCTTCTCCAGCACGTCGAGATCGTGGTCCGGGGCGTATTCGGCGGTGTCGATGCCGTTGTGGATGACGCTGACCCTGTCCGGCGGGATCTCGGGGTAGGCCGCCAGGACGTCGCGGCGCATCCCCTCCGACACCGCGATGACCGCGTCCGCGCTCGCCAGGGCGGTGCGCTCGGCCCAGGACGAGATCGTGTAGCCGCCGCCGAGCTGCTCGGCCTTCCACGGCCGCAGCGGCTCCAGGCTGTGCGTGGTGATCACGTGCGGGATGCCGTGCAGCATCTTCGCGACATGCCCGGCGAAGTTGGCGTACCAGGTGTGCGAGTGGACGACGTCCGCACCCTCGCACGCGGCGGCCATCTCCAGGTCCACGCCGAGGACCTGCAGCGCGGCATTGGCGGGCGCCAGTCCCTCGGGCACCCGGTAGGCCGATACTCCGGGCTCGGCGCGGTCGGCTCCGAAGCAGCGCACGCGTACGTCGGCCAGCTTCCGCAGCTCCCTGGCCAGGTATTCCATGTGCACCCCGGCCCCGCCGTACACCTCGGGCGGGTACTCCCGGCTGAGCAGATCAACACGCATGAGACGACCTTATGGTGGGCCGCGGCCGGGGGGCCACCACCAGCAGCGAGTTTCGCGCTTGAGGTCAACCGGGGCGGCTCGATGATCTCCCGACGTCCATTGCGCAACAAATCTGGACACGAAGGGAGGTCTCCATGCCGGGATTCGTCGATAGATCGGCCATTTGAGGGTAGCGTCCTGGGCATGAGGTCCCGGAGGGTGCTTGCGGTTGTGCTGGCAGGTGGAGAGGGCAAGAGGCTCATGCCGCTCACGGCGGATCGGGCGAAACCGGCGGTGCCGTTCGGGGGGATATACAGGCTCGTCGATTTCGTCCTGTCCAACCTGGCGAACGGCGGCTTCCTGAAGATCGTCGTACTGACCCAGTACAAGAACCACAGTCTTGACCGGCACGTGTCGCGCACGTGGCGGCTGTCGGCGATGCTCGGCAACTACGTGACGCCCGTGCCCGCGCAGCAGCGGCTCGGCCCGCGGTGGTTCTCGGGGTCCGCGGACGCGCTGTTCCAGAACCTGAACCTGATCTATGACGAGATGCCCGAGCACGTGATCGTGTTCGGGGCCGACCACATCTACCGGATGGATCCGCGGCAGATGGTCGAGCAGCACGAGGACTCGGGCGCCGACGTGACGGTGGCGGCAATCAGGCAGCCGCTGTCGCTGGCCGACCAGTTCGGCGTGATCGAGACCGATCCGCAGGGGCGCAGGATCGTGGCGTTCAGGGAGAAGCCGAAGGACGCGGTGGGGCTGGCGGACTCCCCCGACGAGGTGTACGCCTCGATGGGCAACTACGTGTTCAAGACCCAGTCGATGATCGACGCGCTGCGGGAGGACGCGCTCGACCCGACCAGCAAGCACGACCTGGGCGGCAACATCATCCCGATGCTCGTCAAGTCGGGCGGGGCCGACGTCTACGACTTCAAGAACAACATCGTGCCGGGCTCCAGCGAGCGCGACCGCGGCTACTGGCGCGACGTGGGGACGCTCGACGCCTACTACGAGGCCCACATGGACCTCATCTCGGCGCACCCCGTCTTCAATCTCTACAACGACAAGTGGCCGATCTTCACCGGCCACGATCCGCTGCCCCCGGCCAAGTTCGTGCACAACGACGGCGACCGGGTGGGGCGGGCCATCGACTCGCTGGTGTCACCCGGCGTGATCGTCTCCGGCGGCACGGCGATCCGGTCGATCCTGTCGCCCAAGGTCGTGCTCCACTCGCACTCGCTGGTGGAGGACTCCGTGCTGATGGAGAACGTCAAGGTCGGCCGGGGCGCCGTCATCCGCAAGGCGATCATCGACAAGAACGTCGTGATCCCCGACGGGGCCAGGATCGGCTTCGACCTCGACTACGACCGCACCCGGTTCGCCCTGACCAGGGGAGGCATCGTGGTGATCGGCAAGAACGAGATCGTCGACCGCTGACCCGCCGGCCCGCCCCGAGCCAACCCGCGCACGCCCGCCGGCCGACAGCCCGTGCCGGCCCGCGTACGCCCGCCGGTCGGCGGCCCAGGCCGCCCCCGTGGTCCCGGCTGACCAGCTGTCTCAGCCGGCCGGCCGCACTGCCTCCAGCCAGCCCACGCACGCCCACGCAGCCCGCTGGCTGGCCGCCGACCGAACGTCCAGCCAGCCCAGCAGCCGAGCAGCCAACCCACGCACGCCCCTCTGCGCGCCGCCCCCATATGCACGCCCGGCCGTCCCAGCAGCCCAAGCAATCGGCCCGGTCAGCCCCGTCAGCCGCGTCAGCCCCGTCAGCTCCCTCGGCCCCGTCAGCCCTGTCACCCCCTCAGCCCTGCCGGCCCGCAGGCTTGCCGGCAGTCGCCTGACCGGCCCGGAGCCTGAGCAGTCGGTCCACGTACGTCCTGGCGTGCTCGGGGCCGATCGGCCGGTTGAAGAAGATCGCGTGGTAGTAGATCGGGGCGAGGACCAGCTCGATGAGCTCCAGCAGCTCGGGCGGATCTTCGCCGCGCTCACGCGCCCGCGTCAGCATGACGTCGAGCTGCACAGCCCGCTCCGCCATGAACGTCTGGTAGTCCTCACTGCGCGTGCTGACCTGGGCCGCCCGCACGTACAGATGGCCCAGCGGACCGGCCACGTCGGCCGCCGCCTGCACCGCGTACGCCTCCAGGTCGCCGCGGAGCGAGCCCGTGTCGGGCACCGGCGAGCCCTTGGCGAGCTGCTCGGTCACCGCGTCGTCGACCAGCGCCGGCAGCGTCCCCCAGCGGCGGTAGATCGTCGCCTGGTGAACACCTGATCGTTCGGCCACCCGGGCGATGCTCAGCGTGTCCCAGTCCTGCTCGCGCAACAGGTCGATGACCGCGTCGTGGACGGCCGCGCGGACCTTCGCGCTGCGACCGCCGGGCCGTCGTACGGGTTGCATACCCCCACCTTAACGCGAGACCTCTTGCATTAGGACTTCCACCGTGTTTACCTTGAAGCGAAATTCTTCGCATTAATGGGGCGCGAACGGACACAACAGCCGGCGCTCCGACGAAGGGAGCCGCACGTGAACCGTTCTCTGATCAAGGTCGCCCTGTGGGACGTCCTGCCGCCGGTCGCCGCGTACTACGCCTTACGCGCCCTCGGCGTCAGCGAGCACTTCGCCCTGCTGGGCGCCTCACTGACGGGCTTCGTGCGCGCCGTCCAGGTCGGGATCCGGGAACGCAGGCTGGACGGCTTCGCCGCCTTCATGTGCCTGATCTTCGGCCTCGGGCTCGCACTCGCCTTCCTCACCGGCGACGAACGCTTCATGCTCGCCGTCAAGTCCATCACCACCGGCGTGATGGCGGCCGTGCTGGTGACCACCTGCGTGGCGGGCCACCCGGCGGCGTACGGAATGGCCAAGCGCTTCGGCGCCGACGACGCGGCCACCGCGGCCCGCTGGGACGTGCTCTACCAGGCGGATCCCAAGTTCCGGCGCGTGTACGTGGTCATGACGCTGACCTGGGCCGCAGCCCTGCTCGCCGAGTCGGCGGTGCGGATCCCGCTGATCTACCTGCTCCCGGTGGACATCATGGCGGGCCTGTCATCGGCCCTGCTGATCGGCACACTGGCGCTGGTGGCGGTATGGAGCGCCTGGTACGGCCGCCGCGGCGAACAAGCCGCCACAGCCCACCACCAAGCCACGTGAGCCAAACCCTTCCCCCGCACAACCTTCGCCCGCCCGTACCCAGACCCTCCGGCCTGGAAAGCATGGCGCCGGGCTGCACTTCACCCGACCGCACGCGGCGGAAGACGTCACAGCGGGCACAAAGAGCAGCACCCTCCCCACAGCCCCACAGCCCCACAGCCCCACAGCCCCACAGCCCCACAGCCCCACAGCCCCCAGAAGGACATAGCACCCGAACGCCCTTTGCCCGAGCCACGCGGACGTCAGAGGGCATAGCACCCCAATGCCCTTCGCCCGAGCCACACAGGCGTCAAAGGAAATGGCGCCCGAACGCCGTTCGCCCGGCACCCGGTGGGCCGGAAAGCTCAACATCCGGCAGCGCATCCAGGACCCTTCGCCCGGCCACGCAGACGTCGGGAAGGTAATGGCGCGCGACCGACTTATCCGAGCACAGATGTTTCACACCCGATTGCCCAACCAGAGCCCTTCCGGTTACCACACAGGGCTCTGCGGCATGGCACCTGACTGCATTTCGCCGGACACCTAAGGGGGTTCGCCCGACACCTAAGGGGCCGGAAGGCACACCATCGGGCAGTGCTGGCAGCGCTCTTCGCCCGGCCGCGCAGACGTGGGAGGACATGGCGGCCGACGGTACTCGCCCAATCGGACAGGGGGTTGGGATGACATCACGTCCGGCCGGCATGAGCAATGCACTTTGCCTGGCCGTGCAGGGGGGAGGGTGTCGCGTCCGACTACGTGAGCAGTGACGCGGACAACTATGAGGAGGGGCGCACATTCCCATCAGGCGCCGAGTGCGAATATCGAGCACCCTGCTGCGGAGATCGGGTTAAAGGGGTGGGAATGTGCGGCGGGGTGGGGCCCCGGGGCGCGCCGCGACGCGTCCCCGGGAGCCCGAATCAAACTGTCCGTCAGTTCCGTCAGTAACGAGCGCCCCAAGGCCAGCCGTAGTAGCCCCAGTCACCGCTCCAAGGCCACCAACCGTGGGCGTCCCACTTGTAGGGCCACCCCCAGTGGTGGTGGTGCTTGTGGCTGTCGTCGTCGTTGTCGTAGTCGTGGTTCTTCTTGCCGTGCTTCTTCTCGTGCCGGTCGTCGTCGTAGGAGTCGTACTTCTCGTCGTCGTACTCGTACTTCTTGTCGTCGCCGTAGGAGTCGTCGTACTTCTTGTCGTCGCCGTACGAGTCGTCGTACTTCTTCTCGTCGTAGGAGTCGTCGTACGTCTTCTCGTCGTAGTCGTAAGACTTCTCGTCCCGGTCGTAGTCGTACTTCTTGTCCTCGTACCCGTCGTGGCGCTTCTTGTCGTAACGGGCGTAGTCGTCGTACTTCTTGTCGTACTCCTTCTCGTACCGGTCGTACTCGTAGGAGTCGTAGTCCTTCTCGTACCGGTCAGAGTCGTACGACTTCTCGGACTCGTCGTAGTCGTAGGACTTCTCGTCGTGCTTCTTCTTGTCGTACTTCTTCTCGTCCCGGTCGTACTCGTAGGAGTCGTAGTCCTTCTCGTACCGGTCGGAGTCGTACTTCTTCTCGTCGTCGTACTTCTTCTCGTCCCGGTCGTACGAGTCGTAGTCCTTCTCGTACCGGTCGGAGTCGTGCTTCTTCTTGTCGTAACCGGCGTCGTCGTACTTCTTCTCGTCGTACTTCTTCTCGTACCAGTCGTAGGAGTCGTAAGACTTCTCGTAGTCGAAGTCGTAGTCGTACGACTTCTCGGACTCGTCGTAGTCGTAGGACTTCTCGTCGTGCTTCTTCTTGTCGTGCTTCTTGTCGTACCGGTCGTAGTCGTTGGACTCGTAGTCCTTCTCGTACCGGTCGTAGTCGTCCTTCTTCTCGTCGTACCCGTAGGAGTCATCCTTCTCGTAGGAATCGTCCTTCTCGTACGAGTCGTAGTCCTTCTTCTCCTGGTCGTAGGAGTCGTAGTCCTTCTCGTACTTGTCGTTGTCGTAGGACTTCTCGTCCTGCTTGTGCTTGCGGTACGAACCGTCGTGCTTGTCACAGGCGCCTGCATCACGACGGCCCGCGTACACGCCCCACTTGTCGATCTTCAGCGTGCTCCAGACGTCGGACACGCAAAGATCGCCCTGGCTAGCACTGGCCGGGCCGGCCATGCCGACGAGCGCGGCGGCGACAATCAACGCACCCCCGGCCCCGGCTGCTATGAAGTTACCTTTCATGATCTCCCCCCGATATCACGAAGTGACTTTGTCACTCTAAGTAGTTATCACCGTAACGCGGTGTAACGGCACGCCCGGAACCTCTCGTCACTTTGTCGACGTCCTCAACCAAGATCGCTCGGGTATGTCCCCTGCTGACGGCACATGCGGCCAGTTGAGCGGGGATGTCGATCTTGGGATGATCGTTCCAGGGGAGATAGCTTTTGGTTATGGCCCCAGGCCTTGGGCCTCCCGGGCTCAGGGACCACATCGCCGCCACCATGAACGACGCGACTTCTGCACGGGCGGGTGACGGCGGCGGCCTCACCGGCCGTCTGCACACGCTGCTGGCGAGCGCCTACACGACCACCCCCGCCATCACTGCCGCCATCCCCGCCATCACCCCCCGCCATGGGCCCTGCCACCGACGGGTCAGCGCGAGGGCCCTTGCGCCCTCTTCATCCGGAAGGGACCCGCAGGCGGCATTCCGCATTCTGTATGGCATTTGGGTCTTGTAGCCGGCCAGGTTGAGGATCACCCTGGCGGCAGGAGGCAGTGAGATGTCGCACCCACTCGGAGTAAGCCGACCGGATCTCGAAGTCACGGACCTGCCCACGCCGGAAGAGGTCTTCAAGGTCTCCAAGATCGGCACCAAGGAACTGTTCAAGTACGCCGTAGGGCCGAGCCTGATCGCGCTCGGCATCTCCATCGGCAGCGGTGAGTGGCTGCTCGGGCCCCTGAACGTGGGGCAGTACGGATTCGTCGGCGTCGGCTGGGTCATCGTGGTGTCGGCGCTGCTGCAGACGTTCTACAACGTCGAGTGCTCGAGGTACGTCCTCGCCACCGGGGAGACGCCGGTGGTGGGCTGGGGGCGGGTCCCGCCGGGGTGGCCGCTCTGGGTGCCGCTGTCCGTGCTCATCGTGATCTTCGCGTTCATCGCGGGCGGATGGGCCGCGTCGGCGGGTCAGGGCGTGTACGCGCTGGTCCACGGCGTCCCACCGGCGGCCGACGACGTCGAGCCGCGCTGGTGGGCCATCGGCCTGCTGGTGCTGGTGTTCCTGATCACCGCCGGGGCCAAGCGCGTCAGCCGCGCGCTCGAACTGGCGAACTGGGTGATGGTCGGCACCATCCTGCTCGCCCTGGTGGCCGTCGACCTGCTCGTGGTGCCGTTCAGCCAGTGGTGGGAGGGCATCCGCGGCTTCCTCACCCCGGCCGCCCCGCCCGCCGGGATCACGGCGACCCAGCTCGGCGCCCTGGCCGGGTTCACCGCGCTGGCCTCGGGCCTGAACTGGTACGTCATGGGCCACTACCGCGACAAGGGCTATGGCATGGGCTACCGCGTCGGCTACATCTCCGGCCTGCGCGGCGAGCGGCGCGAGATCCTGGCCAGCGGCGTCACGTTCCCCGACAATGAGCTCAACCGGGGCCTGTGGCGCAGGTGGTACCGGCTGCTGCTGACCGACATGTGGGGCGTGTTCTTCGTCGGAGCCATCCTCGGCATGCTGTTACCCACGATCCTCATGGCGCAGGCCGTCACGATGGCCGGGGAGAAGCCCACCCGGGCGAACGTGCCGACGTTCGTGGCCAGCGCGCTGGGCGAGGAGTACGGGCCGGTCAGCTTCTACGCCGCGCTCGTGATCGGCGTGCTGATCCTCTTCTCCACCCAGCTGGGCATCTTCGAGGCGATGGTACGGGTGACGACCGACGCGGCGAACGCCACCAGCCCGCGCCTGCGCGCCCTGATCGCGGGGGACCCGCGCCGGTTCTACTACCCGTTCATGATCCTGCTGCTGGTCCTCATCTCGATCGTCATCTTCCAGTCGCTGCCGGTCGGCCTGGTGGAGTGGTCGGCCAACATGTCGAACCTGGGCGCGCTGATCTATCCGTTCCTGCTCATGTATCTGAACAGCAAGCTGCCGCGCCCGGCCCGCCCGCGCCCCTGGCACTACGTCATCCTCGTGCTCAACTTCCTGTTCTTCGGCTTCTTCTTCGTGAACTTCATCGCCGACTTCATCGGAGATCCGCTGGTGACGTTCTGACGAGGAAGACGTCGCCGTTGCCCGGCGCGTCGCCGCCCTTCGGGGCGCCGTAGGTCAGGCCCGTGATCGCCACCTCGCCCGACGGGGTGGCGGTCGCGTACAGGTCGGGCTCGGCGAAGGCGTCCACGCCGTCGTCCCTGGCGGTGCCGAGCTGGGCCGCGCCGCGCTGCCTGCCCTTGCCGTCCAGGCGCAGCGTCAGCACGTCGGCGCCGCCCGCCTGGACGCTCACCCGGCCCCGGGTGTAGCCGGCGACCTCGACCTCGCCGCCCGCGAGCGGGACCACGGCGGCGCCGGCCTCCGTGGCGGTGGTGGCGAGGGTGTGCTGCCAGCGCTGCCTGCCCTGGCTGGTGTAGGCGGCGGTGTACGCGTCCCCGCCGATGCCGCCCGTGGCCACGGCCAGGCCCGTCGTGGTGACGGCCACCGCGTTCAGCCGGTCGCTCGCGCTGCCGCCCGCCGTGGCGGCCCACTTCCTGGTGCCGTCCGCCGTGAACGCGGCCAGCCAGCCACCCGGTGTGGTCGTCCCAGGCAGGACGGCGCCGGCACCGCCGGTGACGTAGACGTTCGAGGCGTCCGCGGCGACGCCGTAGGCCTTGTCCTCGCCCGCGCCGCCGTACTGGCGGATCCAGGACACCTGGCCGGCCGGGGTGAGGCGGGCGAGGATGGCGTCCTTGTCGCCGGCGTTGGCGCCGTCCAGCGCGCCCTTGGTGTAGCCCACGACGTACGCGCCGCCGTCGGGCGCGGCGGCCAGGCCGTAGAGGCGGTCGGCCACGCCCGGCACGCCGAACTGCGTGATCCAGCGGACGGTCCCGCCAGCGTCGAGGCTGACTACGAACGCATCGTCCGTGGTGTTGCCCGCGTGCCGCCCGTCCAGGTCGCCCTTGGTGTATCCGGCCGCCAGCACGCCGCCGTCCGGCAGGGCCGCCACACCGTACAACCGCTCGTCGGCCGCGGTGCCGAGCTGCTTGGTCCAGCCGCCGACGTGGGTGAGGACCGCGTTCCCGCCGGCGGCGTACCCGATGGTCAGGGAGCCGTCCGCGTGGGCCGCCACTCCCCCGGCCCAGTCGGGGCCGGCCGTTCCGTACAGCGGGGCGGGCAGCCCGATCGGCGGCGTGACGCTGAGGCCCGGGCCCAGGTCGGCCATGGCCTGCTCGAAGGCGGGCTCCCACACCGTCCAGTCGTGGCCGCCGTCCATGATGCGCAGCTGCGCGGAGAGCGCGGGCGAGCGCCGGGCGGCGTTGTAGAGGGCGGCGGACTCGAAGTCGAGGTCGTGGCGGGCGTCGGCGGGGTCCGGGTTGGCGTACTCGTCGTCACCGACCGCCACGAACAGCCGCACCGGCAGGTCGGGGTCCAGCTTCGGCAGCAGCGCCGGGTAGTTGAGCTCCCGGTAGACCTCGTCGGAGAACTTCTCGCCCTCCTTGCCGAACGCCCCGTAGTCGCGGGTGGAGGAGTCGGACGGCGGCAGCGGCGTGTAGACGGCCGGGCTGAGCACGGCTGCGGCGCTGAACAGGTCCTGGTGCGCCAGCGCGAACCGCAGCGCGCCCGCGCCGCCCATCGAGTACCCGCCGACCAGGCGGGCCTCCCTGATGGGCGCCGTACGGTACGTCGCGTCCACGTACGCCACCAGGTCCCTGGTCAGGGCCGTCTCGACCGGCCTTCCCGGCAGGTCGGCGCCGGTGTAGCGGGAGTCCACGTACCAGCCGCCGCGCTCGCTCCAGGGGGCGTCCGGCATGACGGCGATGACGGGCGGGATGCGCTTGGTACGGATCATGTCGTCGAGCAGGGTCTTGACCCGGGTCCAGGCCTGCATGGTGTCGCCCCGGCCGTGGAGCAGGTAGAGCACGGGGTGGCGGCCGGTGCCGCGGTCGTAGCCGCTGGGCAGGTAGAGGTTGAAGGCGATGCTCTCGCCCAGTGCCTGCGACGGGGCGGAGCCGGTCGTCAGCGTGCCGCTCGCCCGTACCTCCGTCTCGCCCGGAGCGGCCAGGAAGGTCAGTGACGCCAGGACGGCGAGCACGGCGAGCCAGCGGGGTTTGCGCATCAACCGCTCCCGTAAACGTTTACAGTAAGCACCTCGCGGTGTTTCGGGAGAGTTTCGTGGTGAACATGTGGCCGTGTCAACCGCCTCCCGGCCGGGCGCGCCGGGCGGATGACCCGGCTCGCCCCCGGCTCAGCGGCGGAAGACCTCCAGCAGTTCCTCCGCGCGCTGCGTGCGGGCGATCCACACCTCGCGTCCGCGCCGCTCCCTGGTGATCAGCTGGGCGGCGCTCAACCGGTCGCAGTGGTACGTGATGCTGCTGGGCGAGACCTGCATGCCGGCAGCCAGCATGCTCATGGTCATGGGCCGGCCGATCGCGACGAGCAGGTCCGCGCGCACCGGCCCGACCAGCGCCGACAAGTCGTCGAACGCCGGGGCGACGGGCCGGTGCCACAGCGTCTCCGCTCCGGGCACCGGGTACGCGATCCAGACGGCCTCGTCGTGGTCCAGGCTGACGATGACCGCGTCCTTGCCCGCCAGCATCGGCACCAGGACGATCTTCCGGTCACCCAGCTCGAACGTGCTCGACTCCACGTCGGCGATGAGCAGCCCGCGCTCGCCGTACATGATGCGGCTGTTGAGGGCGCCGAGCAGCAGCTCGGGTCCGCCGCGGACGGCGGCGACGCCCACCCGCCGGACCTCTCTGTCCAGCAGCGCGCGGGCCCGCCTCCACACGGGCTCGGTGGTGCTCCAGACGGCGCCGAGGGCGGCGGCGTAGCCGTCCAGCCAGCGGGCGGGCCGCTCGGCCGCCGAGCGCCAGTGCGCGGGCAGCGGCCCCTGGCCGAACGCCTGCTCCAGGTCCTTGATCAGGTTGTCGGGCGAGAGATCGCGCAGGGCGCCGATCTGCGCCTGCACGGAGATGTCCCCGCCGATGGGGGTACGCGGCACGATGCTGTCGGGGACCACCGAGTAGCCGGGGGCGGCGAGCGGGCGTACCGCCTGGTGCCCCTGCGGGCCGACCCGCGAGCTGATCGCCTTTCGCCAGAGCTCCGGAAGACCTCGGCGGCGGCCCGCGAGGGCGTCGGCGATCATGGCGAGGGCGGTCAGGTGAGGCGAGATCGAGATGGACAGCTGCGGCGCGGAGTTGATGCGCAGTTCGCTCCACATAGTGGTGCTGATTACGTCGGCTCCTTCAGATCGGAATCGATCGGGTAACGATCTCCAACCTATTGCCGGTGGTTTCGTCCCACTTACAGCCTGGTTGCACGGTTATGGCCCACCTCGGGGACCCGGCGCGGCCTGCGGCGATCGGGAGCGCCGGTCGCCGCAGGAGCCGCGCTAACGGGTCACCAGTCGCCGCCCTCCTCGTCGTCCCCCTCGAAGATCTCCTCGACGATCTCGCCCGCCACGAGGCCACCCACGACGCCCGCGGCACCGGCGGCGGCCACCGTGCCCCAGCCCGGACCGCCGCGGTGCTCGTCGTAGTGCCCGCCGTGGTGGTGCGGGTCGTGGTGTCCGCGGTGGTGCGGGGCGAAGTGCCCGCCGTGGTGGGCCGGCCCGTAGTGGGACAGGCCGTCCAGCCAGCGGCCCAGCTCCCCCGCCCAGTCGGTACGCAGCGCGTCGTCGTGGCTGACGTGGAAGCGGCCGATGGCGTCGCTCGAGGAGAAGCGGCCGGTGCGCTTGTCCGCCTCAAGCACCACCTCGAGCCCGGCGGGGTCGGCCACGAACGTCACCTCGACCTCGCCCACCTGGCCGGCGTAGTGGCCGGTCGGGTAGAACTCGATCTCCTGGTAGAACGGCAGTTGCTGGTGCACCCCGTACAGGTGACCCGCCTCCAGGTCGGCCGACCTGAACCCGAACCCGAGCCCCAGGAACGCCTCCAGGATGCGCAGCTGCGACGGCAGCGGCTCGATCGCGATCATGTCGAGGTCGCCCTTGTCGACGGCCTTGGCGATGGCCAGCTCCGTACGCACGCCGACCGCCATCCCGGTCAGCGGCTGCCCCCCGATCTCGCTGATCGGCGCCTCCCACGGCACCGGCAGCTCGAACCCGACGACGCGGTCCTCTCCCTTGCGCAGCGTGAACGGCCCGGAGACCCGGGAGGTGGCGAACTCGCCCAGCCCGCTGTGCTCGCCGTCGCCGTGCTCGATCTCGACCCTCGCCACCAGGCCGAGGGTGATGTGCTCGATCTCGGCGTCGAAGTCGCCGCCCTTGAGCCGTACCTCCCCTCGCAGCGTGCCGCCCGGCTGGGTCCGCGGGGTGGACAGCACGGTGTCCACCGAGGGCGCGCCGACGCCGAACGCTCCCAGCATCCGTTTGAAGACCACGGCTCTGTTCTCCCTGTCGAAGATCGGGTTGGGTTGCCTGCCGCTGGCCACAACGATCAACGCCATCCCCGGAGTTCCACCGCCCGGCGTCCCGGAACACTTTGCCGCGCTTCACCCCGGAGCGTCGGTGGGGGCTGAAATTCTGCCGTCGTCTGCGGACACGTTGGGAGTGAGACCCACAGACGAGGATGACGCGTGAATGAAGAAGATGACCGGTCCCGGTTCGAGGCGATCTACCGGCGAACTCATGAGAAGATCCTCGGATACGCCGTACGGCGATGCTCCTCTCCGGAGGACGCCGCCGACGTCGTGGCCGAGACCTATGTGATCGCCTGGCGGCGGATCGCCGAACTCCCGGACGGCGACGCCGGCAGGTTATGGCTGTACGGCGTGGCCCGGCGGGTCCTGGCCAACCATCGCCGCGGCGAGCGGCGCCGCCTCACCCGGCACACCGAGCTCACGGACGAGATCGAACACCTCTACGCCGCCACCTCCCACCAGAACGAGCACCAGAGCGAGCACGCCGGCGTGGACGAGGCCATGAGCACGCTCTCCGACGCCGATCGCGAACTGCTCGCCCTGGCCCTGTGGGAGGGGCTCGACCCCGGCGAGATCGCCCAGGTGCTGGGCTGCTCCCGCAACGCCGCCCGCATCCGCCTGCACCGGGCCCGCAAACGCTTCGCCAGGGCACTGGAGCAGGCCCGGCCGTCGGCCCGTTCCGCATCGCAACCGCTCGTCGAGAAGGAGGCACGGTGAACAACGACCAGATCTTCAGGAACCGGGCGAGGGTGCTGGACGAGGACCTGACCGGCCGGGCGTCCACCGCGGGGGCGGACGCGCTGCTGGCGCGGATCGTCTCGCTGGAGCCCGCGCCGGCCCGGCGCCGCCGCCTCATGCCCGCTCCTCGCCGTGCCCTGCTCGGCCTGGCCGTGGCCGCCGCCCTGGCGGGGGCCATCGTCGTCGGGCCGTCCCTGTTCGGCACGTCCGAGCGGGTGTACGCAAGCCAGGCCGTGACGATCGACCGCGTAGGCGACGAGTACGCCTTCTACTTCACCGAAGGCGACCCCGATCCCGCCGAGCTGAAAAAGGCCTTCCACAAGGTCGGCCTGGACAACCTCACGGTGAAGCTGATCCCCGTCTCGCCGCGGCAGCCGGGCTCGGTCTTCGGATTCGAGAAGTCCGACCCCGACGCGAAAGCCACGTTCACCGGGGACAGCTGCCCCGAGCGGGTCGAAGACTGCATCACGGCCTTCAGCGTCACCGCGGACATCGAGGGGCCCGCCGAGGTCAGGCTGGGCCGCCCGGCGAAACCCGGGGAGAAGTACGCCTTCCCCGCCGACGCCGATTGGCCGGGCGAGGCGCTGGCCGGGGTGAACCTCCAGGGACGCTCGGCGGCCGAGGCGGCCCGCGTCGTGCGCGAGCACCATCTGAAGGTGTCCTACGCCCTCGACTGGCCGCTGCGGAACGGCGACCAGGGCTGGCGGGTCGAGGAGGACGTGCCCGTCTCCCGTATCGATCCAGGCTGGCAGGTGGCGAGGGCGGACACCTACAACGACGGCGTGATCGTCCTGCACGTGGTGCCGGGCCCGTCAGCCACCCCGCCGCCCGGATTCTGATGCGATTTCTGATGCGATGTCACACTCCGGTCGCCCGCCCGCCTCCTGCTGGTCGAGCTGACCGGCGCGCTCGCTGACCCACGGTCGCGGAGTGGCGCGGGACCACGCGCGTCTTTCCTGGATAACGATTAGCTGTGAACCCCGCTCCCGATGTGCCCCTTTTAGGCCACCCGTGGAACGCTACAGACGGTATACCAGTGGCGAGGATCAGGTGAGAACCGGGTGGCATCGACTAGCGGGGGATCGATCGTGCGGAGGCTCGGCCGAACGAGCGTCTTAGCGGCCGTCATGGCACTGGCCATGACCAGCTGTTCCTTCGCCGGGCCCGCGGAGCAGGGGACCACGGGCGCCCAGCAGGAGCAGCAGCAGTCCCCCGCCACGTCCCAGGCGGCGCCCGAGGCGCCGCCGAAGGTGGACGACGGCTGGCCGCGCTGGGGCTTCACCCATACGGGCGTCAGCGCCAACAACATCACCCCGCAGTTCGAACGCGACGTCGCCGGGCGGCTCTCGCAGACCCCGATGCTGCAGAACCAGCACATCATGGGGTTCGGGGCGCTCAACCCCGAGCCCTACCCGGGGCAGTACTTCTGGGAGGACCTCGACAGCCGGATCAACCTGATGAGGGAGTCCGGCGGCGTCCCCGTCGTCACGCTCTGCTGCGCCCCCGACTGGATGAAGGGCGGCCCCAAGGGCCCCACCGAGGAGTCGGCCTGGGCCGAGCACCTGGAGGACGCCCCCTACCCCGAGCACTTCGACGACTTCGCCAAGCTGGCGGCGGCCGTGGCCACGAGGTACAAGGACGTCAAGTACTTCATGGTCTGGAACGAGTTCAAGGGCTTCTGGCGCGACCACTCCAAGCCCGCGGACTACAAGGGCTACACCGAGCTGTACAACAAGGTGTACGCCGCGGTGAAGCAGGCCCGGCCCGACGCCAAGGTCGGCGGCCCGTACCTCGGCTTCGACAGCAACGAGCGCGGCGACTCCGAGCTGCGCGGCGACTGGGGGGTCGTCAACCAGAACGTCCTGGACGCCTTCAACTACTGGTTCGAGAACAAGAAGGGCGCCGACTTCGTCGTGGTCGACGGCGCCTCGCCCACGGACGCGCACGAGCTGCTGCCCGACGAGTTCGGGGCGCTGGCGAAGTTCGGCGCGGTCACCAAGTGGCTGCGGGACAAGGTCGGCGACCTGCCGGTCTGGTGGTCGGAGTGGTACTTCGTGCCCGAGGACGGCACCACCTGGCCCGAGAACAAGCGGCTCGCGGTGCAGGCCGCCTCGATGATCGAGTTCGCGCGCAGCGGCGCCGCCACGGCCCTGTACTGGAACCCGCAGACCAAGGACCGCGACTGCCGGCCGTGCCTGTGGGACCCGCGCAGCGGCGCCGAGACGGACACCGGCCGGCTGCTGGCGAACTTCGTCAAGTGGTTCCCCGCCGGGGCCGAGCTGGAGCAGGTCGCCTCGTCGGACGCCAAGGTCAGGGTGCTGGCGCAGCCGCAGCAGCTGCTGCTGGTCAACACCGCCGACTCCGCCGTGACCACGACCGTGGACGGCAAGGAGTACGCGCTCAAGGCGTACGAGATCAAGTGGACCGGCCGCTGAGGGTCGCAACCCCAGGGTAATCCCTGGGCCGTCCCCTGTGTCGCGGCGTGCCCCGCGGGCGGAGCCTGAGGGCATGGCCGCTGCGGGTGACATCGTCTCGGCCGAGGTCGAAGCGGCGCCTGGCCGGCAGCGCCAGGCGGCAGCCGCTCTGGCGCGCCTCGGCCTCAAGGTGCTCCACATCGGGACGACGATCAGCGTCAGCGCGCCCAGGGACGTGTGGGAGCGGGTGTTCGGCCTGCCTCAGCCGGCGGTGCCCGCCGAGCTGAGCGGAGACGTGGTCGCCGTGCACCGGGTGGAGCCGCCCGACTTCCACGCCCTCTGACGACCCGTCCACCGGTCTCATCTCGCAAAGGAGCGACATGACCACGATGACCGAGCGACGTGAGGACACCGTCTACTTCGAAGCGGCCCTGCGGCCGGAGAGCGGCGCCTCGATGTTCGCCGAATCCTCGGCGGCGCAGGCCGCGAGCCTCGACCAGCTCAAGCCGGCCCCCGGTCTCGCCGAGCGCACCGCGAACGCGCTGCAGGCCAAGGGCTTCACGGTACGGCACGTCGGCACGTACTCCATCAGCGGCGAGGGACCGCGATCGCTGTGGGAGAGCACGTTCGGCACCCACGTCGAGGTGCGCCAGGCCGAACTGACCGGCCGGCCGCCGGACGTGACCTCCGCGACCGGCGCCCAGGTGTCCTATCTGTCGCACGTGAGCGGTGAGCCGTTCTCGATCCCGCCGGACCTGGAGCCGTACATCGAGCGGGCCTACCCGCAGGCCCCGCCGCGCTTCTTCGGGGCCTCCCCCATCCCGCCCCGCGTCGGCTACCACCACCTGCGGGTGCCCGACGACGTGGCGCTCCTCCTGCGCGCGCACCAGGTGCACGACCGCGGGGTGACGGGCCGCGGCGTGCTGGTCGCGATGCCCGACACGGGCTTCTTCCGGCACCCCTTCTACGACCACCACGGCTACAACTACAACGCCACGCTCGCTCCCGACGCCACCGCGGTGCAGCACGACGAGTACGGGCACGGCACCGCCGAGGCCGCGAACATCTTCGCCAGTGCCCGCGACATCGACTTCGTCGGCGTCAAGATGGGCGCCAACCCCACGCTCGCCTTCAAGACGGCCTCCGACCTGTCGCCGGCAGTCATGACCAACAGCTGGGGCTTCCACCTGCCCAACGTGACCTCCCTGCCGAACGCGCTGCGCCCGCTGGAGCTGGCGGTCATCGAGGCGGTACGCGAGCGCGGCATCGTCGTCTGCTTCTCGGCGGGCAACGGCCACGTCGCCTTCCCGGCGATGATGCCGGACGTCATCGCGGTCGGCGGCGTCTTCGTGGACGAGACGATGGCCAACGGCGAGTTCAGGATGGAGGCCTCCGACTACGCCAGCAGCTTCGACAGCCTCATCTACGCCGGCCGGCACGTGCCCGACGTGTGCGGGCTGGTGGGCAAGCAGCCGCGCGCCGTCTACATCATGCTGCCCGTCGAGCCGGGCGACGAGATCGACACGAGCCTGGCGGGGCCCGGCTACCCGAACAAGGACGGCACGGGCAAGGACGACGGCTGGGCCGTGATCAGCGGCACCAGCGCGGCCTCGCCGCAGGTCGCCGGGGTGTGCGCGCTGCTCAAGCAGGCGCAGCCGGGGCTGTCGCCGGCCCTCGTCAAGGCCGTGCTCAAGGCGTCGGCGCGGGACGTGGTCGACGGCAAGAGCGCGATGGGCGAGGTGGCCACCGACGGTTACGACGGGCCGACCGGGTCCGGGCTCGTGAACGCGGAGGCCGCGTACCGGCTGGCCCGCTCGGTCACGCCGCGCAACCTGCACACCCTCCCGCCGCCGCGCTGACGGGAGCCGCCGCGCCGGCAGATTCAGGCCGCGCCGGCGGATTTCAGGCCGTGCCCTCGCCCTGCCTGCGCAGCAGGGCGAGGGCCGCCTGCTTGGCCGTGGCGGCGGCGTCGCGCATGCCGTGGTGGTCGGCGAGCACGGTGGCCCCCTCGACCAGCATCAGCAGCTGCCTGCCCAGGACCTCCGGCTGCCGGGCGCCGGCCCGGCGGGCGATGCCGGTCAGCAGGTCGAGGTGGCGGTCGAGGTGCCGGGCGGCGACGGTGCGCGGGACGCCGTCGTGCCACTGCGTGGAGGCGTTGACGATCGCGCAGCCGCGGAAGGCGGGCTCGGCGTACCAGCCGGCGAGCGCGTCGAAGACCGCGGCGAGCTGGCCGGCCGGGTCGTCGCCCGCCGCCTGCGCCGCCTCGCGCAGCCAGCCTACGACGTGGTCGCTGCGGGCCTCGAGCACCGCCCGGACCAGCCCGTCCTTGGAGCCGAAGTGCCGGTAGAGCGTCTCCTTGGAGGCGCCGACGGTCGCGCACAGCTCGGCCACGCCGATGCCGTCGAGGCCGCGCTCGTACAGCAGGCCGGTGGCGGCGCGCAGGATGGTGGCCCGGGTCTGGACGGGGTCGAGGGACGCGCCTTTGGGTACGGGCATGCGTCAGATAGTACCGGCCGGTTCCAAGTCTCTGCTAAGTTCACATCGAAACGACCGGTTCGATGACGGACGGAGACCCGCGTGACCGACGTGTACGACCCTCCCGCCACCCTCGCGCCGCCGGCCAGCACGCCCGCGGTCACGTTCGAGAGCGGCGGACACCGGCTGCTCGGCGTCCTGCACCTCCCGGCCGGGCCCGGACCCCATCCGATCGTGGTGCTGCCGCACGGCTTCCCGGGCAACGAGCGCAACTTCGACCTGGCCCAGGCGCTGCGCCGGGCCGGCTACGCGGCGCTGGTGTTCCACTACCGGGGCTCCTGGGGCGTGGGCGGGTCCTACTCGTGGCGGCACGTGCTGGAGGACGCGGCCCGCGTGGTGAAGGCGGTACGCGCCGACTCCCGGCTGGACCCGGCGCGGCTCGGCGTGGTGGGGCACAGCATGGGCGGGTTCGCGGCTCTGATGACGGCCGCCGCCGATCCGGCGGTACGCGCGGTCGCCTCGGTGGCGGGCTTCGACGTGGGCCCGTCCGCCGCGGCGTGCCTCGCGGATCCGGCGGTGCGGGCGGCGTACGTACGGGATTTCGAGGGCGAGCTGCTGCCGCTGCGGGACACCAGCGGCGCGGCGCTGGTGGCCGAGATGGAGGCCAATGCCCAGGAGTGGAGCCTGGCCTCGCTCGCCCCCCGCCTGGCCGACCGGCCCGTGCTGCTCATCGGGACGGGGCGCGACCCCGTCACGCCCGCGGAGACCCACCACCACCCGCTGGTCCGGGCCTACGAGGCATATCCGGTGCCGCGGCTGGAGCACCACCTGTTCCCCACCGACCACGCCCTGTCCGACCACCGGCTGACCCTGGCCCACACGGTCGTGGACTTCCTGAACCGCACGCTCCACCCCTGATGCCCTCTGGTGAGGTTTCGGAAAAGATCTATACTTTTGTCCGAAACTCCGCCGGCATCCCCCCTTCACCCCTCAGGAGGGCATCACCGTGGCAAGCAAGACGAAGACCCGTGTCGGACTGGTCGCCGGCGGGCTGGGCGCATATTGGCCGCAGTTCCCCGACCTCCTCCCCCAGCTCCAGCGATCGGCCGACCGGGTCTCCGAACGGATGCGGGAGCTGGACGCGGAGATCGTGGACGTCGGGTTCATCTCCGACGCCCAGGAGGGCGCTGTCGCGGCCGAGAAGTTGCGGGCCGCGGACTGCGACCTCATCGTCGGGTTCCTCACCACGTACATGACGGCCACCATGCTCGTGCCCATCGCGCAGCGCAGCGGTGCGCCCGTGCTGCTGATCAACCTGCAGCCGACCGAGTCGATGGACCACGCCACGTTCGACACCGGCCAGTGGCTCGCCTACTGCGGCGCCTGCCCGCTGCCCGAGATGGCCAACGCCTTCCAGCGGTGCGGCATCCCGTTCCGCTCGGTGTCGGGTTACCTGGAGGACGAGCGCGCCTGGGCCCGCATCACCAGCTGGGTGCGGGCCGCCGGGGCCCGCGCGGCCCTGCGGCACGGCCGCCACGGCCTGATGGGGCACCTCTATCCCGGCATGCTGGACGTCTCCACCGACCTCACACTCGTCTCGGCGAACTTCGGCGGGCACGTCGAGGTGCTGGAGTTCGACGACCTGCGGGTACGCGTGGAGAAGGTCACCGACGCCGAGGTCGCCGCCAAGCGCGCCGAGACCGAGAAGATCTTCGAGCTGGCCGACAGCGTCAACGCCGTCGACCTCGAGTGGGCCTGCCGCGTCTCCGTCGGCCTGGACCGGCTGGTGGAGGACTTCTCGCTGGACAGCCTGGCCTACTACCACCGCGGTCTGGACGGGGAGACGCACGAGCGGCTCGGGGCCGGGATGATCCTGGGCGCGTCCCTGCTCACCGCGCGCGGCATCCCGGCGGCCGGCGAGTACGAGCTGCGCACCAGCCTGGCCATGCTGATCATGGACCGGCTGGGCGCGGGCGGGTCGTTCACCGAGCTCCAGGCGCTGGACTTCCACCGGGGCCACGTCGAGATGGGCCACGACGGTCCCGCCCACCTGGCCATCAGCGCCCGCAGGCCGCTCCTGCGCGGGCTCGGCGTCTACCACGGGAAGCGGGGGTGGGGCGTTTCCGTGGAGTTCGACGTCAAGCACGGGCCGGTGACGGCGTTCGGGATCATCCAGCGCCGCGACGGCCGCTTCGCCCTGGTGGCCTCGGAGGGCGAGACCGTGGACGGTCCGCACCTGCAGATCGGGAACACGACGTCCCGCGTGGACTTCGGCCGCGACCCCGGCGAGTGGACCGACGACTGGAGCGCCACCGGCATGTCCCACCACTGGGCCCTCGGCACCGGCCACCGCGGCGCCGAGCTCAAGGCCCTGGCCCACCTGATGGAAACGGACTACATCCAGGTGTGACCCCTGAACGCCCCTGCCGGCTCGGCAGGGGCGTTCGGAGGGGTACTTTTACCTCCGCTTGTCGATCAATTAACGAGCTGCATGCCGCTGCCGATCTAGGGTCGCGTGCATGGGCTCTCCAGAAGGCGGCCGGCGGGAGTTGATCCTGCGGACGGCGACCCGGCTGTTCGCCGCGCTCGGCTACGACGGCACCTCCACCGAGCAGATCGCGGAGGCCGCGGGGCTGGACACGGCGGCCCTCAGCGCGCATTTCCCCACCAAACGGGGGCTCTATCTCACGGTCATGGAGGAGGCCCACCGGGTGCTGGCGGAGGTCATCGCGGCCAGGGCCGACGAGCTGCGGGACGCCTCGCCCGAACGGCGGCCGGAGGCGCTGCACCGGTTCGTCGACAGGTACATCGACCTGTGCGCCGACCATCCGGAGGTGCCCGCGCTGTGGATGCACCGCTGGCTGTCCGACGCCAGCGACATCGACCTGGAGCCGCTCAACGCCCAGCCGCTGGCCCAGCGCGCCATCGACAGCATCGAGGCGCTCGCCAAGCTCGCGGACGCCGACGCGCACTTCACCACGTACACGATGATCTGGTGCATTCACGGGTTCACGCTGAGCGGGGTGCTCGACGGGACCGGGAGGCGCCGCAACGGCGACGATCCGCGTACGCTGCGGCGCTTCCGCGCGCACATGCACCAGCTGCTCGACCGGGCGCTCAAGCTGTCCGAGTGATCATCGTTCCCGGCGGAGAGGCCTTCAAGAATCTCCGAACGGCAGGGCCGGTTCATGACGAACATTTCGCAAACACGTCAAGCGAGATCTTCCCGAGCGCCCCTCCGCTAGATCTACGCCCTAGCGCACCGTAAGCAATCTGCTACATACGTGCGTGTATCCTGCCCATATGCGAGGTTTCAGACAATTCGGGCGCTCGCACGTCGTGAGCGAGACGGGCTGAGGCGGTGCAGGGAAACGGCGCCCTGGCGACTGGTTCGTCCCTCCTGGACGAGCTGCTGGTCGAAGCCGTCGTCAGCACACGGGCGCACATAGGCAACCTCTATCTCCTGGACGAGAACGGCGACGTCCTGAAAATGGACAGCCAGCTCGGGCTTCCCCCCATGATCGCCAAGGCGTGGGCCAGGGTCAGGACCAACGACCGCGCGCCGATCGCCACGTCGGTGGGCGAGCAGCGGCTGGTCTGGGTTCCCGACAGGGAGGGCCTGGCACGCGAGTTCCCGTCGGCGGCGCTCTCCGTGCCGTACGACTTCGCGGCCGCGGCACACCCTCTCATCTCCGACGGCACCATCTGGGGCGGATTCGTGCTGCTGTGGCCGGCGGGACGGGTGACCCGGCTGACCCAGCGCCAGCTCGACCGGATCGAGGACATCAGCGCCCAGATGGCCGAAGTGCTCCAGGAGGCCGCCGAGCAGGGCCAGCCGATCAGGCCGGGGCCGCGGCCCCGCGTGCTGGACCCGAAGCGCAAGGCCGACCCGCGGCCCGACCTGGTCGCGCTCGACTGCCTGAACCGGCTGCCCGAGGGTTACGGCTCGCTGGACGTCAACGGGCGCGTGATACTCGTGAGCGCCCCCGCCGCCGACCTGCTGTTCAGCTCCGCGTCCGAGCTGCTCGGCAAACGCCTGGGCGAGGCGCTGCCGTGGGTGAACAACCCCGCGTACGAGGACGCCTACCGCGCCGCGGTCGTCGGCCGCCAGGTCACCCACTTCACGGCGCGCAACCCCGCCGGGCGGCAGCTGTCGTTCCGGTTCTTCCCCGGCCTGTCCGGGATCACCGTGCGCATCACGCCGGCCGTCGGCGCCCGCGGCCCGGGCCACCTGATGGCCGGCGCCGAGCGGTCGTCACCGAACGTCGCGCTGCACGAGATCCTGCACCTGGCGACCAAGCTCTCGCGGGCGGTGACCGCGCAGGAGGTGGTCGACCTGGTGGCCGACCACGTCATGCCCGTCTACAACGTCCAGGCCCTGGCCATCCTGACCTCGAAGGGCGGCCGGCTGCGCGTGGACGCCTCGCGGGGCTACAGCCCGCAGGCCATCCAGGATTTCGACGGACGTCCCGTGATCCCGCCGGACCCGGCCAACCACTCCTTCGACGCCGGCCAGCCGTCGTTCTTCTCCACGTGGGACGAACTGCGCAAGGCGTATCCGGGCGCCATCCGCTCGGACGACTTGTCCGCCTGGGCCTTCCTGCCGCTGGTCATCTCGGGCCATCCGATCGGCACGTGCGTGCTCGCCTACGACCGGCCGCACCAGTTCTGCACCAACGAGCGGGCCACCCTGACGGCGCTCGCGGGGCTGATCGCGCAGGCGTACGAGCGGGCCCGGCTCTACGACGTCAAGCACCAGCTCGCCCAGTGCCTGCAGAAGAGCCTGCTGCCGCGCAGGCTGCCCGAGATCCCGGGCCTCGAACTGGCCGCCCACTACCTGCCCGCCACCCCGGGCATGGACATCGGCGGCGACTTCTACGACCTCATCCGCCTCAGCGACACCATGGCCGCGGCGGTCATCGGCGACGTGCAGGGCCACGACGTGACCGCGGCCGCCCTCATGGGCCAGGTGCGCACCGCCATCCACGCCCACGCCACCTCCGGGGCCAGCCCGGGCGAGGTGCTCGCGCGCACCAACCGGCTGCTCAGCGAGCTGTCCCCCGACCGGTTCACCAGCTGCCTGTACGTCAACATCGACCTGCGCAAGCGCATCGCCTGCCTGGCCAGCGCGGGGCACCTGCCGCCGCTGTTCGGCCGGCCCGGCTGGCGTACCGAGGCCATCGACTCCTCCCCCGGGCTGCTGCTCGGCGTGGACCCCGACGCCGAGTACGCCACCACGGAGGTGCCGATGCCGCCCGGCTCCGTGCTGGCCCTCTACACCGACGGCCTCATCGAGGAGCCGGGGCTCAGCATCGGCGAGGCCATCGACGACCTGGCCGAGCGCTTCATGCCCTCGTCCGGCCAGCCCCTGCACGACCTGGCCGAGTCGCTCATCAAGCAGGCCACGGCCGAGCAGCGCATGGACGACATCGCGGTGCTCCTCTGCAGGACGTGAGGCGCCGGCCGGCTGTCAGGGCTCGCGCACCGCGCGCCCCATCCTGGACAGCGCCTGGCGCAGGACGTCCGGCGAGGTGGCGAAGTTGGCGCGCACGCAGCCGGCCCCGCCGGAGCCGAACACGTGCCCCGAGCTCAGGGCGACGCGGGCGCGGTCGAGGAACATTTTCGCCGGTCCGGCGACGTCGCTGACGACGCCGAGCTCGTCGCCCTGCCGGTCATCGTGCAGGCCGAGCCAGGTGCAGTCGAGCCAGGCGAGATAGGTGCCCTCGGGCGGCCGATAGTGCGCCTCAGGGAGGTGTTCCGCGATCAGTTGCCCCAGAAGGGTGCGATTCGCGTCGAGTCCGACTATCAGCTCGTCGAGCCAGGCTCCGCCCTTACGGAATGCCGCGGTGTGCGCGATGACGCCCAGATGGCTGGGGCCATGGCCGACTTCCTCGGGCATCCGCCGAAGGTCGTCAGCGGCGCCGGGGCCCGCGATGACCAGGGCGGCTTTGAGACCGGCGAGGTTCCAGGCCTTGGACGCGGAGGTCAGCGCGAAGCCGTTCTCGGATCCTTCGATGCTGAGGAACGGGATGAAGGTGGCTCCGGGCAGCACGAGCGGGGCGTGGATCTCATCGGCTATCACCCGGACGCCGTGCTCTCCGGCGAGCCGGGCGATCGCCCGCAACTCTTCACGGGTGTGGACGACGCCGGTCGGGTTGTGCGGGTTGCTCATGAGGAACGCGGCGCGACGGCCTTGGCTCCGCGCGCGTACGAATGCCTCTTCCAGGGTGTCGAGGTCGACCCGCAGGTCCGGGCCGAGCCTCGCTTCGACGATCTTCCTGGCGTCGTGCGTGACGAACGCGTAGAAGGGCGGGTAGACCGGCGAGCACACGACGACCGCGTCGCCGGGGTCGGTGATCAGGCGGAGGACCTCGACGATGCCCATCATGACGTCGGGCACGACGGCTGTGCGCTCGACGCGCACGCCGTCCCACCGCCATCGCTCGCGAGCGAACTCCGCGAGAGCCTCGGCATAGGCGGTCCCGTACGGGTACCCGGTGTCGCCGAGGTCGATCGCTCTGTGCAGCGCTTCGGCGACGGGAGGAGCGAGCGGCACGTCCATCTCCGCCACCCAGAGCGGGAGCACGTCAGCGGGATGGGCGCGCCACTTCATGCTCGTGCGCTCGCGCAGCTGTTCGAGCGACAGCTGTACGAGAGGATCGGCCCGCCGGGCCTCCGAGGCTCTCTTCATCCGATCATCATGCTGGTCATGCATCCAGGTACGCTTTCACGTCCGCCGCGGTTGCGACGCCGTGGGGCACCCGGACGCCCTCGTCACGGTTCGAAGCTGATCCGTCCGACGACGGACGGCGTGGCGCGGCTGACCATCACCTCGCCGCGCTCGACGGCGGTCTCCCGCACCCCGAACCGGGCCCCGAGGCTCTCCTGGACCCCGACCACCGCGCTCTCGGCGCGGGAGGCCGCCTCCGCGTCCCCGAACATCGTGATCGTCATCACGGTCCCGCCGCCGGTGTCGACGGCGGTGTAGAGGACCGATCCCACCTGTTCGGGGACGCGGTCGGCGAACTCCCGGTCCACGTGCTTCACCATCTCGGCGATCGCGCTCGCGTCCGCGCTGTAGTGCCTGACTATCGCATACATGCGGATCACGTTATATCCCCATGCGAGGACTTTCAAGTCCCCAAATAAGGACTTAAACCACGGCCCCCGTGACGCGCCGGCGCTTGACGGGCGGCCCCGGGGGCGGCTTCCGGTCGAACCGGGCCAGCCAGACGGCCAGCGGCCCGGCCACGAAGGCTGACGACAGCGTGCCCGTCACGATCCCGGTCACCAGCGCCAGCGCGAAGTCCCGCAGGGAGTCCCCGCCGAAGGCCATGAGCGCCAGCAGGATGAACAGCGCGCCGAGGCCGGTGTTGACCGTGCGCGGCATGGTCTGCAGGATGGCCGCGTTCACGGCCGTGGCGAACGGGCGGCGGGGCGACCAGAGCTCGCGTACCCGGTCGAAGACCACGACCTTGTCGTTGACCGAGTAGCCGACGATCGTCAGCATCGCGGCCAGGAAGATCCCGTCGACCGGCTTGCCGAGCCACGCGAACATGCCCACCACCACGGTCACGTCCACCAGCAGCGCCAGCACCGCCGCCGCGCCGAACGTCCACCTGAACCTGACCGCCAGGTAGGCCAGCTGCATGGACACGGCCACGCCGAGCGCGACGAGGGCGTTGCGGCGCAGCTCCTGGCCCAGGCTCGGGCCGACGAACTCCTCGCTCCGCTTGGTCACCTCCCCCGCCTGCCGCTCCAGCTCCTGCTCGATCCTGGCCACGTCGTCCAGGCCGAGCCGCCCGGCGCGTACGGTGACACCGTCGCCGCTCGTCTGCACGACCGCCGAGGGGAACCCGGCCCGCGAGACGGCCTGCCCCGCCGCGTCGGCCGACAGCGGCTTCGCGGTGGCGAACTCGACGAGCCGCCCGCCGGTGAACTCCACGCCGAAGTTCAGCCCGCGGGCCAGCAGCCCGGCCACGGCCGCCGCCACCAGCGTGCCCGCGACGGCCAGCCACAGCCTCCTGGCCTTCATGAGCTGGGGGTTCCTGCGCGTCAGCCAGGTCCGTACGGCTCCCGGCGAGCCCAGGCCCGACAGCCGCGGCCCGACCCGGCCGATGACGGCGTGGGCGAGCACGCGGGTGATCAGCATGGCCGAGACCAGCGAGGCCAGCACGCCCACGGCCAGCGTCACGCCGAAGCCCTTGACCGGCCCCGAGGCCAGCCAGAACAGCAGGCCCGCGGCGATCAGGGTCGTGACGTTGGAGTCGGCGATGGCGCTCCAGGCGTTCCTGAACCCCCGGTCCAGGGCGACCTTCAGCCCGCGGCCGCGTCCCTGGTCGTACTCCTCCCTGGCCCGTTCGAAGACCAGCACGTTGGCGTCGATGGCCATGCCGATGGCCAGCACGAACCCGGCCAGCCCCGGCAGCGTGAACGTCGCTCCCATCGCCACCAGCGCCGCGTACGAGATCAGGCCGTAGCAGGCGAGCGCGAGCGTAGAGAGCAGCCCGGACATCCGGTAGACCGCGACGATGAAGGCGGCCGTCAGGGCCAGCCCGGCGACCGCCGCCTTGGCGCTCGCCTCGATGGCCGCCGCGCCGAGCGTCGGGCCGACCGTGCGCTGCTCGACGATGGTGAGCGGCACGGGCAGCGCGCCACCCTTGATCAGCACGGCCAGGTCGCGGGCCTCGCCGTGGGCGAACGAGCCCGTGATGTCAGCGCTCCCGCCGGGGATGCCGGTACGGCACGGGATCGACGGGTCGAGCGGCGGCGAGGAGATGACCTCGTCGTCGAGCACGATCGCGATCCGGCGCTTGGGATCGCCCACCGGCTCGCACGCCGCCGCGCCGCTCATCCGCTGCCAGGCGCCCGCGTCGCGGAAGTCGATGCTCACCCACCAGCCGGGGCCACGTTGGGGGTCGCTCTGCTCGACGGCGTCGGCGATGCCCTCGCCGGTGATGGCGGCGGGCCCGAGCCGCAACCGCCCGCCGTTCTCGTCGCGTACGCCGCCCTCGTCGCCCAGGACGGGGTGGAAGGCGAGCTGCGCGGTACGGCCGATGACCTCGGCCGCCTGCCGCGGGTCGAGCACGCCGGGCAGCTCGACGATGATCCGCCGCTCGCCGGAGCGGACCAGGGTGGGATCGACCACACCGAGCGCGTCCGCCCGCTGGCGGAGCACGTCGAGGGCGCGGTCGGTGGCGGCCGAGTCGGCCTTGACGGTGGGCGAGTCTCTCGTCTCGAAGACGAGCTGGGTGCCACCGCGCAGATCCAGGCCCAGGCGCGGCGCGCTGACGAGGGCCAGGATCGAGGAGATCGCGATGACGGCAAGGGCCGTCACCGCACGCCAAACAGGCGCACGGAACATGAAAGCCTCCACAGGCTCAGATGTGCGAAAAGGGGATCTTCAGCACCCTGTGGAGGGCGGCCCCCGCGCGGGGGCCGCCGCCGGCCGGCGGTCGGTGGGGACGTCGGCGGCCGGGCCCGCGACCACGGCCACCCAGCCCCGCCGGGGCCGCGGCAGGACCGACGGCAGCACGGCCGGCCCAGCGGGCGGGGCGGTGCCGAGCAGGCCGTTGCGGGCCTGACCCACGGCCTCCCGGTACGGCTCACGCTGGAGCCCCGGATGCTCCTGGACGGTCGCGTGCACCGCCACGACGTGCGGGGCGACCTGGGCCTGAGCGGAGGCCGGCAGGAACCACGACAGGAGAAGGAGCAACGCGGCAGGCAGCCTGGTGCGCATGTCGCCTCCTCCTCCTCGAAGCCTCAACCTAGCCCAGGAAAGGCCTCCCCGGGGGTACGGGTGTCCTCGCCCGGCGTGCTGGGGCTCCTGGTGCGGCCGGCCTGCCTCTTCAGCGGCTCTCGACGGCCATCCGCAGGCCGAGGGCGACCAGGACGGTCCCGCTGACGGCGTCCAGCCGGCGGCGGATGGCCGGTCGGCGAAACCACGCGCCGGCCCACCCGACCACTGCGGCCAGCCCGAGATAGAAGACGATCTCGACCGCCACCTGGAGCAGCGCCAGCAGCGCGGTCGTGGCCAGCAGCGGCTGGTCGGCGGGCACGAACTGCGGATAGAACGCGATCATGAACGCGGCGGCCTTGGGGTTGGCCAGCATCACCAGCGCCCCTTCCCCGAAGGCCTTCCACCAGGTCCGCGCCGAGGCGGCCGGCACCTCTGGGCCGGCTTCCTGCGCCGGCCCTTCCTTGCGGCTGCGCCAGGCGGCCCGCCAGGACTTCACCCCGAGATACAGCAAGAAGGCCGCGCCGACCGCGCGAAGGACGATGTAGGCGACCTCTGAGGCGGCCACCAGGGCGGCCAGCCCGGCGCCGGCGCACAACGCCCACACATAAAGGCCGGCCTCCAGCCCCAAAACAGTCGGCACGGCGCCGGCCAGCCCCCGCAACGCCGCACGGCGCAGGATCAGTGCCATCGCCGGGCCCGGTGACGCCGAGATCAGCACGACGGCGACGATGAACGTGGGAAGAGAGGCGACGATGTCCATGGCGAAGATACGAGTCCTTCTGTCGAGGGGCGCGCGATGCCCGGGCGTGGCACCAGGACGAGGTCATTCACGACGGGAACCGATGGTGAGGACATCGGACAGCAGTCCGTAAGCCGTGTCCCGCACGGTCGGCGCATGAGAGGACACCGAGATCGGGCACAGCAGCCGCGAGGTGATGTGCAGGCCCAAGCTGGTGCCCGACAGGGAATAGAACGGGCTTGTCGGACCCACCTCGGTGAGGCTGACCCGAGCGCCGGAGGGGGCCCCGTCGATCAGGCGCACCGAGCCCATGCTGACGAGGCGCCGTCCTGTGGTGTGCGCCGCGACCGCACGGGAGCGGGCGTCTTCGTTCACCGGTTCGATCTCGATCTGATCCAGCTTCAGCGGGGCGTCCCATACTGCGGCGCACAGAGCGGCAAGCTTCACCGCCGTGTCCCATCCGTCCAGGTCACAGGAGGGGTCCGCTTCGGTGATCTCCATGGAGTGCGCAAGCGACACGGCGTCTTGCAAGCTCGAACCGGCAGACAGGGCATCGAGCACGATGTTGGAGGTCGAGTTCAGGAGTCCGGAGATCTCCGTGATGCCGGCTGCCGGCAGCGTCCGCTCGATGAGATTGAACACCGGCAGGCCATCGGCGACGGCGGACTCGAAGCGGTAGCAGACTCCATGCTGTCGCGCGATGGCGCGTAGCCGGCTCAAGGCATGTGCCACAGGACCCTTGTTCGCGCTCACCACGCTACGGCCGCCGGCCAAGGCCGCTTCGGTGACCTCGATCGCGGCCGCGCCCGTGAAAGGTTCGAGCGGCATCGTCTCGACGATGATGTCCGCGGGGCACGTCGAGGCGAACCAGGCGGGCGAGGTCGCGGCGGGTCCCTGAGGAATCCCTCGGTCGGCCCGATCGAGGAGGTCTTCGAGGTTGAGACCCGATTCCGCCACCGCGCTTCCGAACCTGCGCGTCGTCACCCCGGTGACGCGAAGATCGATGCCGTGTTGACGGCGAATCCTCGCCGACTCCTGGAGGACGAGTCGGGCGAGTGCTGTGCCGACCGCGCCGAATCCCACCAAGCCCAGGCCGACCACGGCCGCCCGCCTCTCCCCCATGCGCTCAAGGCCCCATCAGAATATAAAAGGTCTACTTGCAGGCCCATAGAGTAGAACCCCTCCCGAACAAGGTCAACAGTGAACCTCCCGCGCAGGTCCCGACCTATGTCTTCGGCCCACCGGAAGCTTCGGTCGCGCCGCCAGCTGATACCTCCAGGGCCTGTCCGCCGATCACGAGAGTGAAACTGCCTCGGTCAGCAGGTCGCCGTGCGAGGTTGACGAGTATGCGGCTCGTCGATAATTTGGGCCAAACTTAAGCCCATTAACCGAGACGATGTCAGAGGCGCGCGCCACCCCCACGGCGACGGCCTTCCCCCCAGGAGACGCACAGTGAATGAAGACCTGGATGTAGCGGCGTTGAGATCGCAGTTCCCGGCGTTGAGCAGAACCTCACGAGACGGCCGCGCGGTGGCCTTCCTGGACGGTCCTGGAGGGACTCAAGTCCCCGAGCCACCTTGAACTTCAACCTGTCTCGCGCCCTGGGCCGGACGCTCAAGCCCGGGGACGAGATCGTCACGACTTCCCTCGATCACGAGGCCAACGTGTCCCCCTGGCGACTCCTGGCCGAAGACCGCGGCCTCGTGGTGCGCCAGGTCCGCCTGACGGACGAACTCACGCTGGACATGGACGATCTACGGTCCAAGCTCAACGACCGGACGCGGGTGGTGGCGTTCTACTTGGCCTCGAACGCCGTAGGCACGCTCACGGACGCACCGCGGATCGCCGAACTCGCGCACAGCGTGGGAGCGTTGGCATGGGTGGACGCGGTCGCCTTCGCGCCACACCGACGCATGAACGTCGAGCGCATCGGGGCCGACGTTCTGCTCTGCTCCCCCTACAAGCTCTTCGGCCCGCACCTGGGCATGGCGTGGATGCGGCCGGAGCCGGCCGAAGCCCTGCCGGCCGAGCGGGTGCGGCCGGCCGGCGAGCAACCGCCGGGCCACCGCTTCGAAACGGGAACGCTGTCTCACGAGGCGATCGCCGGCTTCATCGGCGCGGTCGTATATCTGGCGTCCCTGGGCGGCGGTGGGACCGCCCTCGGCAGCGCACGACGTCGATGAAGGTCTGCTGCGGGCCGGAATCGTTCATTACAACACCGAACAGGATGTCGACCGATTCCTGGCCGAACTCCAGCATATTCTGCGAGATGGATCTCATGCGCCGTCCGGCCCTGCCGCCGAAGGGCGACTGCAGTGTATGTGAAACGCCGATTTCCCGGCCTGGCAGTCGATCCGCGTTTCTGTGTGCCCGCCGTAGCGGACGCGTTTGTCTGGTGCGCGGTCGACGACATCGGCCCCATACAATGCGGATGTGTCCTTGCCGGAGCCGACCTTCACTCCCGTAGCCAATCTGACCGCCAGCGAAGCTGTCGCGGACGTCTTGCGGCGCGCTGTCGCGGTCGGTGCGATCCAGCCCGGTCAACGGCTGCCTCCCGAGCGCGAACTGGCCCAGTCGCTCGGTGTCGCACGGATGACGCTACGCGCGGCCGTTCGGACGTTGAACGACGAAGGCCTGCTGATCACCAGCCGCGGACGTTCCGGCGGCACAGTGGTGGCCCAGGACGCTCCTCCCCGAAAAGGGCCGGCGGATTCGGCAGGCAAAAGACTCGTCGCGATGGTCGCCGACAACATGGAAGTCCGGCTGGCCGTCGAACCGCTGGCGGCAGCCCTCTGCGCCGCACGCGGCAGCCGCGAGAACCACGCTGAGATCAACGCTCTGGTCGAAGAACAAGCGGCGAGCATGCGCCACTACCGGCTGCTGGACTCCCGGTTTCACCTGACGATAGCCCAGGCGTCCGGAAATTCGGTGCTCGTCGAGACGATCGAACGGCTGCGGACCGACTTCTTCCTGTGGGCCGACACGATGTTCATTCATCTTGAATGGGAAGGGCTTCCCGCGGTCGTTCAGGACTTCTCCGCAGAGCATCGAGATTTGGCGCGGGCGATAGCCGCCCGGGACGCCGCACGAGCCGAAGAACTCACGCGCCGACACATCTCTGCGGGGCTCGTCACAATCGAGAAATTGCTGGAATCAAGCGTTCGCTGACCGGGCGCCCACCCGGTGCGGCTGTGATGGTCAACATGCAAACAGATCCTTACGAGTTGCTACAAATTATCTCCCGCTCGCATGCCCGGCTGCTGAAATTGCTCGACGGCCTGGATGACAGAACGGCGAGCATGGACTCGGCCCTACCCGGGTGGACACGAAGCCATGTTCTGAAGCACCTCGCGGACAATGCGCGCGCCTTTGACCGCCAAGCGCGCCACGCGCTGCGTGGCCGGCTCGTCGACATGTACGACGGCGGCCAGACGATGCGTGATCTGTCCATCGACCAGGGCGCCTCCAGCCCGTTGGCCCAACTCCGGGAGGAACTCGAGCATGCCCAGCAAGCCCTGGAAGAAGCCTGGAGCCTGCTGACGCCGGAAGACTGGTCCCGCCCGGTGCGCTTCCGCAACGCCACCGTGCTGGACACCGCACTGGCACGGTGGAGAGAAGCGGAGATCCACGCCGTCGACCTCGCAGCCGGCTACAGGCCACGCGACTGGTCGCTGCGGTTCGCCCTGCACGCGCTGGATTTCCTGGCCGCCAGGGCCCCGGCCGGCACCCGGCTGATCTTGCGGGCCACCGACCATGACGTCCACAACGTCCTCGGATCTGGAGCAACAGTCGAGGTCTCTGGAGCAGTGCGCGACCTCGCGGCCTGGATGGCCGGCCGCCGCCTTGACGCCCACCTGCGCACCACCGCCTCCGAGTTGCCGGAACTGGGCCCTTGGCCCCCTGACCCAGCGGACTGAACACCTTGGACGCATTCCGTACCAGCTCTGCGCGCGTTGACCCCTCACGCGGTCACTCGCCCGCGCAACGGGGGCGAGAGCGAGAACAAGCGGCGATCGAGGCGCTGATCGCGCAGGCCAGGGGTGGCCGGAGCGGGAGCCTGATCCTGCGGGGCGAGCCCGGCATCGGCAAGTCCGCGCTCCTCGACCACGCCGCCCGGTCCTCGCCGGGCATGCGACAACTTCGTGGCACCGGTATCGAGACCGAGGCCGAGCTGCCGTTCGCGGCGCTGCACCTGCTGCTGCGCCCGGCCCTCGACCGGATCGGCCGGCTTCCCGAGCCGCAGGCCAGGGCGCTGGAGGGCGCGTTCGGCCTGGCCGCCGCCCCGCAGGACCGCTTCCTCATCGGCCTGGCCGCCCTGTCGCTGCTCACCGAGCTGGCCGAGGACGGCCCGCTGCTCTGCCTGGTCGACGACGCCCAGTGGATGGACCGGCCGTCGGCCGAGGCACTGCTGTTCGCGGCCCGGCGGCTGCACTCGGAGGGGATCGCCCTGCTGTTCGCGGCCAGGGACGCCTTCCCCGCGCCCGGGGTGCCCGAGTTGCGGCTCGAAGGCCTCGACCGGCAGGCCGCCGACGCCCTGCTGCGCGAGCAGGCGCCCGGCCTGGGCCCCGCCGTGCGGGAGCGGATCCTCGCCGAGAGCGGCGGGAACCCCCTCGCCCTGATCGAGCTGCCCCGGATGCCCGATTCGCCGCACCACGCGCAGGAACCGCTGCCGTTGCCGCGCCGGATCCAGGAGGCCTACGAGGCGCGGATCGCGGTCCTGCCGCCGGACAGCCAGACGATGCTGCTGGTCGCCGCCCTGGACGACGCCGGGGATCTCGACGTCGTCCTGCGCGCGGCCGCGAAGCTGGGGGCCGGTACCGCCGCCCTGGGCCCGGCCGAACGCGCCGGGTTCCTGTCGACCGCGGGCGGGCGGCTGTCGTTCGGACACCCGCTGATGCGGGCCGCGGCGGCGCGGCGGGCGGCCTACGACGAGCGCCTGGCCGTGCACCGCGCCCTGGCCGAGGTGCTGGACGAGGAGCAGGACGCCGACCGCCGCGCCTGGCACCTGGCCGCCGCCGTGACCGGCCGCGACGAGCCGATCGCCGCCGCGCTCGAACAGGCCGCCGGCCGCGCCCGTGAACGCGCCGGCCACGCGGCGGCCGGCGCGGCCCTGGAGCGGGCCGCCCGGCTCACCCC
>NZ_JBIEIS010000038.1:0-136506 GCF_043496855.1 Nonomuraea sp. JJY05 | reverse complement strand
TTCCAACAGCGGAGCTCCTGTGGTGAGGATGTCTTGGAGTGACACACCTCTTCTACAGCAGCTCCGCTTCCTCGTTCATAGACCTTGACGAACAGACCCCCGCTTTAACTGAACGGCGTTGGCCCTAGCCCCCCCAGCCCCCAGCCGTGCCGAGGGCCGAGGACGGCGACCGTGACGGGCCCTGAGGCCGGGAGGCGGAGCTGGCGCACGATGCCCACTGATGCCCGGCGGGCCGGCCCTGCAGCACCTTGATTCGGTTCCTCCGCGCGCCCGCTCGCCCGCGCCCGCTCGCCCGCGCCCGCTCGCGCCGCCCGACCCCGACCGGGGCCGTCTGGGCCGTGCCCGTCTGCCTGGCTGGACGTGGCTCTACGTCCCTCCTCCGTGCCGAGCCCTTGCCCGCGCTGGCCGTCCACCCGGGGCCGGGGCCGGGGCCGGATCCGGGGCCGGATCCGGGACCCGCACAGGGGCGCCGCGCGGGCGGCTGGACGGTGGCAGGGTCAGAATTGGGCGACGTGGAGGCGGACGCCGCGGGCGCTCAGGTCGTCGAGCACGTCCCGGGGTGCCGCGTCGTCCGTGACCAGGTGGTCGATCCGGTCCGGCGGCACCGTCTGGACCATCGTGTCCACGCCGACCTTGGTGTGGTCGGCCAGCACCACGACCTCCTCCGCGGCCGCCGCCAGCGCTCGGTCGACGCCCGCCACCTGCATGTTGGGCGTCGACAGGCCGCGCTCGGCCGTCAGGCCGTTGCCCGAGATGAACGCCCGGCGCACCCGCAGCCCCGCCAGCGAGTGCTCGGCGGCGCTGCCCACCAGGGCCAGGATCGAGCCGCGCAGCGTGCCGCCGGTGAGCATCACCTCGACCCGCGGCGACCCCGCCAGCGCTTGGGCGACAAGGAGGGAACTGGTCACCACGGCCAGCTCGGAGTGCCTGGTCAGGCGGCGGGCGAACTCCTGCGTGGTGGTGCCGGGCCCGATCACGATCGCGTCGCCGTCCTCGACGAGGGCGGCGGCCAGGTCGGCGATGGCGGCCTTCTCGGCGGACTCGAGCGACACCTTGTGCGCGTATCCGGCCTCGCGCGACAGCTCGCCCGGCAGGGTGGCGCCGCCGTGGTGGCGGTTGAGCAGGCCCTCCGACTCCAGCGCGCGCAGGTCGCGGCGGACGGTGACCTCGGAGGAGTGCACGGCCTGGGCGAGCTCGCGCAGCGACACCGCGCCGTTGGCGCGCACCAGCTCCAGGATGCGCTGCCGGCGCTCAGCGGCGAACACGGGTCTGCGTCCGTCGCTCTGCGTGTCGCTCACGTCCCGATCATAGTGGACACGCCAAGATGAGTTCACCTCTGATCGTATGAGAACGAATTTGATCGGAAATCTTGACCGGCTCGGTCCGCGGATGCTTACTTGAGAGCGTGTCAGGGTCAAAGCTGTCCGAACCTGATCGGCGCGTCTCGAAAGGACCCCCCGTGCGCAAGCGCCTCGCGTTCCCGCTGGCCGTACTGATGTCACTGTTATGGCAGCCGTCGCTCCCCGCCACCGCCGCAGCTCCCGACCAGGCCGCCGCCCCGAACGGGCTGCGCGGTGACTACTACCTCGCCTCCGGGGCGGGGAAGTTCGACTTCGCCGAGCTGAAGGCAAGCGTCGTCGACCCCAACCTGGAGCTGACAGACCTGAATCCGACGTTCAGGCTGCTGACCGGCAGGGAGGACGACGTCTCCGTACGGTGGACGGGTCAGATCCAGCCCAAGTACTCCGAGACGTACACCTTCTCCATCATCGGCGACAACGGCTTCCGACTCTGGGTGGACGGCAAGCCGATCATCGACCACTGGGTGGACGACTGGGACCGGGAGCAGACCGGCACCCCGATCGCCCTGGAGGCGGGCAAGAAGTACGACGTCAAGGTCGAGTACTTCGAGCACTTCGGCGGCGCGAACCTGCGCCTGCGCTGGCAGAGCCCGAGTCAGCCGAAGCAGATCGTGCCCGCGGAGGCGTTCACGCTGCCCGCGGGGTTCGCGCCGCCCGGGCCGTCCGACGCCAGGGTGGTCGCGGCCGGTGACGTCGCGACGCTGACGTTCGCCAAGCCCCTGGGAGCTCTGCCCGCGGACGCGATCAGCAAGCTGGACGTCACGGTCGCGGGCACCAAGTGGCCCACCAGCTCCGCGACCCTGAAAAATCCGCAGACGGTGGAGCTGAGGCTCAAGTATCCGATCCCGTCCAAGGCCGGCAGCACCGTCCGCGCCGCCTACAACGGCGCCGGCGGCCTCACCTACGCCGACGGCAGCGCGGTCGAAGCCTTCCCGTACGCCTACGTCGCCAACGGCTCCGCCTACATCCTGCGGACGAAGTGGTCTGACGACGTCAACCCGGCCGCCCCGCTGCCCGAGTATCCCCGGCCCCAGCTCGTCCGGGAGCGCTGGCGCAGCCTCAACGGCACGTGGCAGTTCGCCCCGGCCAAGGCGGACGAGGCCGCGCCCGTCGGCCGCGACCTGCCCGAGCGCATCGTCGTGCCGTACCCGGTGGAGTCGCAGCTGTCCGGCATCGGCCGGCACGAGGAGCGCATGTGGTACCGCAGGACGTTCGACGTGCCCCGCTCGTGGCGCGGCGAGCGGCTGCTGCTGCACCTCGACGCGGTGGACTGGCAGTCGACGGTGTACGTGAACGGCAAGCAGGTCACCACCCACAAGGGCGGCTACGGCAGGATCACCGTGGACGTGACCGACGCGCTCAGGCGCAGCGGCCCGCAGGAGCTGATCGTCGGCGTGTACGACCCGACCGACGCCGGCGCCCAGGCCATCGGCAAACAGCGGCTCGACCCGAGCGGCATCTGGTACACCGCGAACTCCGGCATCTGGCAGACCGTCTGGATCGAGCCGGCCGCCAAGCAGCGCGTCGACCGCGTCGACACCGTGCCCGACCTGCGCGGCCAGGCACTCTACGTGACCGTCCAGGGAACCGGCGGCAAGGCGACGGTCATCGCCAGGGACGGCCGCCGCGTCGTGGGCAAGGTGACCGGCCAGGTGGGCCGCGAACTCAGACTCCCGGTGCCGAACCCCAAGCTCTGGACCCCGGACAACCCGCACCTGTACGACCTGGAGGTCAAACTCGAGGACGACAAGGTCGAGTCCTACTTCGGGATGCGCTCCATCGCGGTCTCCGGCAACCGCATCCTGCTGAACGGACAGCCCGTCTTCCAGCTCGGCCCCCTCGACCAGGGCTTCTGGCCGGACGGCATCTACACCCCGCCGACCGACGAGGCGCTGCGGTACGACCTTGAGCAGACCAAGGCGCTCGGCTTCAACGCCGTCCGCAAGCACGTCAAGGTCGAGTCCGACCGCTGGTACCACCACGCCGACAAGCTCGGCCTGCTGGTCTGGCAGGACATGCCGGCGGCGTTCCGCACGGATGACAGACCCCAGTACGAGGCCGAACTGCGCGAGCTCGTCGACCAGCACCGCAGCAGCCCGTCGATCATCATGTGGGTGCCGTTCAACGAGGGCTGGGGCCAGTACGACCAGGCGCGCATCGCCGATCTGGTCAAGAGCTGGGACCCCTCGCGCCTGGTGAACAACATGAGCGGGATCAACTGCTGCGGCGCGGTCGACGGCGGCAACGGCGACGTCAAGGACTTCCACATCTACCCGGGCCCCGGCAACCCCGGCAAGCCGTCGGGGACGCGCGCGAACGTGCTCGGCGAGTACGGCGGGCTCGGCCTGCCGCTGATCGGCCACACCTGGTCGGGCGGCGGCTGGGGCTACGCGGTCGAACCCGACCCGGAGGCCCTCACCACCCGGTACGTCGGGATGGTCAAGGAGCTCGAGCGACTGCACGCCTGCGAGCAGCTCAGCGCCGCGATCTACACCCAGACCACCGACGTGGAGACCGAGCTGAACGGCCTGATGACGTACGACCGGGCGGTCATGAAGCCGGACGTGAAGCGCGTACACGACGCCAACACGGCCCTGACGAGCGCCATCAACCCAACCTGCACCTGAAACACCGCACCTGAAACACAGCGCGGGGGCAGCGCGCGGGAGACACCGCGTCTGGAAGCCACGTGCGTAGCTCCTGCTCGAACCGCGGCGCCAAGCCCCGCCTCAGCCTCGGGCGTGAACACGGCGCTCGCGGGTGAACGCCGGTCGTCCGGGCCCCTGTGGCCCGGGCGCCGGGCCTGATAGGAAAGGAACGCCATGACCCCCCATATCCGGACAGCCGCATTAGCACTGGCCGTCCTCCTCACCGCGGCCGCATGCGCCAAGGCGGAGGCGCCGCAGAGCGCGCCCGCCGCCGCGAGCACGGCGGGGCAGCAGGTCGTGCAGTCGCCCACCGGCTCGGCCGGGCCGACGTGCACGCTGGATCAGTTCGGCGGGACGAAGTTCGACCTCAAGACGGCGACGGTCGGGTTCTCGCAGTCGGAGAAGGAGGCCAACCCCTTCCGCATCGCCGAGACCAAATCGATCAAGGACGAGGCCGCCAAACTCGGCATCGCGAACCTCAAGGTCACCAACGCCCAGTCGCAGTTCTCCAAGCAGATCACCGACGTCCAGCAGCTCATCGCCCAGGGCGTGCGGCTCCTGGTCATCGCGCCCCTGAACTCCGACGGCTGGGAGCCGGTCCTCCAGCAGGCCGCCGCCAAGAAGATCCCGATCATCACGGTGGACCGGAAGATCAACGCCAAGGCGTGCAGCGACTACCTGACGTTCATCGGCTCGGACTTCTACGAGCAGGGCAAGCGCGCCGCCGACCGCATGATCGAGGCGCTTGGCGGCGAGGGCAGCAAGAGCAGGGTCGCCATCCTCCTCGGCGCCCCCGGCAACAACGTCACCACCGAGCGTACGAACGGTTTCAAGGACCGCGTCAAGGAGAAGGCGCCCGGGATCACGATCTCGTTCGAGCAGACGGGCGAGTTCGCCCGCGAGAAGGGGCAGCAGGTCACCGAGCAGCTCATCCAGTCCAACCCCGACATCAACGGCATCTACGCCGAGAACGACGAGATGGCCCTGGGCGCCGTCACCGCGCTGAAGGGCGCGGGCAAGGAGCCCGGCGACATCAAGATCGTGTCGGTGGACGGCACCCGCAGCGCCGTCCAGGGCATCGCCGACGGCTGGCTGCACGCGGTCATCGAGTCGAACCCCCGCTTCGGGCCGCTCGCCTTCGAGACCGCCCAGAAGTTCCTCGACGGGCAGCCCATCCCGGACAAGGTGGTCATCTCCGACCGGGACTACGACACGGGCAACGCCAAGGACTCCCTCGGTGAGGCGTACTGACTTGGAACCGGTTCTCGAGGCCCGGGCGGTCAGCAAGCGCTTCCCCGGCGTACTCGCTCTCGACGGCGTGTCCCTCGCCCTGCGCCCGGGCGAGGTGCACGCCCTCGTCGGCGAGAACGGCGCGGGCAAGTCCACGCTGATCAAGGTCTTCACCGGCGTGTACCGGCCGGACGGCGGCGAGCTGCGCCACCAGGGCGCTCCCGCCGTCTTCGGCACCCCCATGGAAGCGCAGCGCGCCGGGATCTCCACCATCTACCAGGAGGTCAACCTCGTCCCGATGATGAGCGTGGCCCGCAACCTGCTGCTCGGCCGCGAGCCGCGCGGCCGCTTCGGGGTGATCGACGCGGCCGCGATGCACGGGGAGGCGCAACGCGTTCTCGCCGGGTACGGGGTCGCGACCGACGTCCGAAGGCCGCTGCGCACCCTCGGGGTCGGAGCCCAGCAGATGGTCGCCCTGGCCAGGGCGGTCTCGGTGGACGCGCGGGTGGTCATCATGGACGAACCCACGTCCTCGCTGGAGCCGCGCGAGGTGGAGACGCTGTTCGGGGTGATCCGGCGGTTGCGGGACGCGGGGATCGCCGTCATGTACGTCAGCCACCGGCTGGACGAGCTGTACCGGGTGTGCGACCAGGTGACGGTTTTACGGGACGGCCGTGTCGCCCACTCGGGGGCGCTCGCGGAGGTGGAGCGGCTGCGGCTCATCTCGCTCATGCTGGGCCGCGACCTGAACGAGGTCCGTACGGGCGGCCTCACCCGCTTCTCCCGCACCCGCCACCGCACCGCCACGCTCGCACCGTCACCACCGAGCTCCGCAGCATCGGCGGGACCCGCAACCTTGGGGAGACTCGCGGCCTCGGGGAGCCCGGTAGCCCGTGCGGCACCGGCGGGACTCCCGACGTCGGAGGGATCTGCGGCCTTCGGCGGTGATCCAGCTGCCGTGTCCGGCGAGGGTGATGCCTCCGCGGCGGTGGGCAGCGAGGGTGGTGCCTCCGCGGTGGTGTCCGGCGGGGGCGGTGCCTCTGCGGCGGTGGGCGGCGTTTACGCCGATTCCGGGGGCGACGGGCAGGGGAGCGCAGCCGCCGTGGTCGAGGCGCGGGGGCTGTCGCGTCGTCACGTTCTCGACGGCGTGGACGTGGCCATCGCGCCCGGTGAGGTCGTCGGACTGGGCGGTCTGCTGGGCGCGGGGCGGACCGAGACGGCGAAGGCCATCGTCGGCGCGCTCCCGCTCGACGGCGGCCAGGTGCTGGTGGCGGGCCGGCCGCTCAAAAGAGGGACGACGGCGGCGATCAGGGCGGGGGTGAGCCTGCTGCCCGAGGACCGCAAGGCCGAGGGCATCATCCCGACCCTCTCGGTACGGGAGAACATCGCGCTGGCCGCCCTCCCCGGTCTGGGGACGGCGGGCGTGGTGTCCGACGCGAAGATCGACCGGGTGGTCGAGATCTTCATGCGGCGGCTGAGGATCAAGGCCGCGTCGCCGCATCAGCTGGTGTCGGAGCTGTCCGGCGGCAACCAGCAGAAGGTGCTGCTCGCCCGCTGGCTGGCCGTGCGTCCCAAGGTGCTGCTGCTCGACGAGCCCACCCGGGGCATCGACGTCGGGGCGAAGGCCGAGGTGCAGGCGCTGATCGACGAACTGGCCGAGGAGGGGCTGGGGGTGCTGCTGATCTCCTCCGACCTGGAGGAGCTGGTCGAGGGCGCCGACAGGATCCTGGTTCTGCGCGAAGGCGCGGTCGTCGGGGAGCTGTCGGGCGACGAGGTCACCGAGGAGAGGATCATGGCGACGATCGCGGAGCACACCACCGTGGATCAGCCGTTCACCGATCAAGCCGTGGATCAGCCGCTCACGGATCAACCCGTGGATCAGCTGCTCACGGATCAAGAGGCGACGGAGCGGGCGGCTGCGGACGAGGCGGCCGTGGGGCAGGCGGGCGAGGGGCAGGCGGGCGAGGAGCGGCGGGGCGATGGCTGAGCTCACCGTGCAGGCGCGCGTCGCGGTGCTCAAGCCGCGCGTGTTCGCCTGGGTCCAGGACTACGGCGTGTACGCGGCGGTGCTGGCGCTGCTGCTGTTCAACGTGCTGTTCACCCCGCACTTCCTGGACGCCGCGAACTTCCGCACCCAGCTCGTCCAGGTCACCCCCATCGTGATCGTCTCGCTCGGGATGGCGCTGGTGATCGGCACCCAGGGCATCGACCTGTCGGTCGGCTCGGTGATGGCGCTCGCGGCCGCGCTGGTCGTGCTCTACCTCGGGTACGGCTGGCTGCCCGCGCTGATCGTGGCCGTGGCCGGAGGCGCCGTGGTCGGGGCGGCGGGCGGGGCGCTGGTGGCGTACGTCGGAGTGCAGCCGATCGTGGCCACCCTGGCGCTGCTGGTCGGTGTACGCGGGCTGGCGAACGTCCTGGTGCCGCAGCTCGTCGAGTTCCGCAACCCGGACCTGATCGCGCTCGGCAGCAGCTCGGTCGCCGGGATCCCGGTCATCGTGCTCATCGCGGTGGCGCTCACGGTGGTCGTGGTGTTCGTGGTGCGGCGGACCACGTTCGGGCGGCAGGTGGTGGCGATCGGCGGCAACCGGTCGGCCAGCGAGCTGTCCGGGCTGCCGGTCAAACGCGTGCTCCTGACCGTCTACGTGATCTCCGGGCTGCTGGCGGCGCTGGCCGGGGTGCTGGCCACCGCCCGGCTGCAGGCCAGCGACCCCACCTCGCTCGGGCTCTTCATCGAGCTGTCGGCGATCACGGCGGTCGTGGTCGGCGGCACCCCGCTGACCGGCGGCCGCATCAGGGTGCTGAGCACGGTCATGGGCGCGCTGCTCATGCAGCTGCTGTCGGCCACGCTGATCAAGCACAACCTGCCGCAGTCGTGGACCCAGATGGTCCAGGCGGTCATCATCCTGGCCGCCGTCTACGCCACCCGGGAGCGCCGATGAACCGTGAACAGGTGAGCCGCATCCTCCAGCAGCACGGCGCCATGATGGTGCTCGGCCTGCTGGTGATCGTGGGCAGCCTGGCGTTCGACTCGTTCGCCACGCCGGAGAACGCGGCCAGCGTCGTCGTGTCGTCGTCCTTCCTGGCGATCATCGCGATCGGGATGACGTTCGTCATCATCAGCGGCGGGATCGACCTGTCGGTGGGGTCGCTGTTCGTGCTCGGCGGCGTGCTGGCCGCGTACGGGTCGCAGTACGGGCTGTTCGTGGCGCTGCTGCTGCCCCTGGCCGTGTGCGGGGTGGTCGGCCTGCTCCAGGGCCTGGTCATCGCGCGTACGGGGATGGCGCCGTTCATCGTGACCCTGGCGGGGCTGCTCGGCGTGCGCGGGCTGATGCTGGCGATCTCGAACGAGGGCGCCACCACCTATCTCGTGAAAAATCCGGCCTTCGCCACCCTGGGCCAGGGCGAGCTCCTCGGCCTGTCGTACCCCGTCCACATCACGATCGTCCTGGCCCTGCTGGCGATGGTCCTGCTGCAACGCACCGGCTTCGGCCAGAACGTCTACGCCATCGGCGGCAACGAACAGGCGGCGGCCTTGATGGGCGTCCCGGTCATGCGCACGAAGGTCTACGTGTACGTCATGTCCGCCCTCCTCGCGGGCCTGGCGGGGGCGTTGAACGCGGCCCGGCTCTCCTCCGGGGTGACAATTCTCGGCATCGGCCTCGAACTGGACGCCATCGCGGCCGTGGTGATCGGCGGCACCCTGCTGACCGGGGGAGCGGGCGGCATCACCGGAACCGTGGCCGGCGTGCTGCTGCTCGGCGTCATCCAGAGCCTGATCAACCAGGTGGGGAGCCTGACGTCGGCGTTCCAGCAGGTGGTGAGCGGGATGTTCCTGGCGCTCGTCGTGGTGGCGCAGCGGCTGCTGAGCAAGGCGCAGCGGCTGACGTGAGGACGGGCGGGCGCCGTACGTGACTCTCCTGAAGACCGTCGGGCGGCGGGTCGGTCACGGCCGCTGTACAGGAGGAAGACTCACGATTGATGTAAGCCGTTTGCAAGATTCGCCACTCATAATGCGCCCATGCCGCCGATAACTGAACTCAGAGCAGGAGATCCCTCCGGTCTCGGAGGCTACGAGATCCGGGGACGGCTGGGAGAAGGCGTTCAGGGTGTCGTCTATCTGGGCGTCGACGAGCAGGGGAGGCAGGCGGCCGTCAAATGGCTGCGGCCTGAGCTGGCAGGTGACGGGGCGGCGGCGGAGCGGTTCGCCAGGGAGGTGGCGGCGGCGCAGCGGGTGGCGCCGTTCTGCACCGCGAAGGTGCTGGACAGCGGCGTGTACGAGGGCCGCCCGTACATCGTCAGCGAGTACGTGGACGGCCTGGCGCTGGAGCGCGCGGTGCGCGAGGAGGGGCCGCGCACCGGGCCCGCGCTGCACCGGCTGGCCATCGGCACCGCCACCGCCCTCGCCGCCATCCACCAGGCCGGCATCGTGCACCGCGACTTCAGCCCCGGCAACGTGCTGCTGGGCAGCGAGGGGCCCAGGGTGATCGGGTTCGGCATCGCCAGGGCGCTCGACGTGACCTCCGGCGACACGACCGTGCCCGTGGGCGATTCGGCGTTCCTGGCGCCCGAGCAGCTCCTCGGGGATCCCGCCGGGCCGGCGGCCGACCTGTTCGCCTGGGCGTGCACCATCGTCTTCGCGGCCTCCGGCGCGGGGCCGTTCGCGGCCGGCAACCTGCCCGCGACCGTGCAGCGCGTGCTCAACGCCGAGCCGGACCTGGGGCGGTTGACGGGCACGTTGCGGGAGCTGGTCGCGGCCTGCCTGTCCAAGGACCCCGGCCGGCGGCCGACTGCCGAGCAGGTGATTCACCGCCTTCTGGAGCACCCGACCTCGAACCCGGACGCCCTCCACCAGGCCGCCGCCGCCCTCGGCGGGCCCTCTCCGACGGTTGGTCCCCCTTCGGACGCACCTCCTACGGGCGGCGCGCCATCGGCGGACGGCGCGTCTTCGGCTGGTGGCGGGTCGCCGGTGGGTGGCGGGTCGCCGGTGGGTGGCGCGGCGTCATCGGGTGGCTGGCCTCCTCCGGCGGGTGGGACACCTTCGGCTGGTGGTGGGTCGCCGGTGGGTGGCGCGGCGTCATTGGGTGGCTGGCCTCCTCCGGCGGGTGGGGCGTATTCGCCGGGGGTGGGGCCTTCGGCGGGTGGGGCGTCTTCGGCTGGTGGCGGGTCGCCGGTGGGTGGCGGGGTGCCGTCTGGTGGTGCGGGCTCGGCTGGGAGTGGGGGGTCTGCGTGGCAGGTGCCTGGCGGTGATCGGGCGGCTGGGTCGGGGCCGCAGGTGTGGGCCGGGCAGCCGCCAAACCCTCAGCCGCCGTACCCCCAGCCGCCGCACCCTCAGGCGTCGTATCCTCCGTCGCCCCCGCCGCCGGGTCAGTATCGGCCGTTGGGTGGGGATCAGCCGCCGCCGCCCGGCGGGCGGCCGGGGTTCGAGCCGCCCGCCCCCTTCCAGCAGCCGGGCACACCGCCCAGGGGCATCCCGTACGGGAGCCCGCCCCCGCGCCCGTCCGGCAGCCGGAGGAACTGGGTGATCGGCGCGACCATCGCGGGCGTGGCGCTGGTGGCGGCGATCGCCATCGTCGTGGTGGCCGTCATCAACCTGCCGCCCAAGCCGCAGGCCCTCCCCACACCCGGTCCCGCCACCACCACGGCGTCCCCGAGCCCCACAGTGTCCCCGGTCCCGACCGCGAACCTCACCCCGGTCCGGCTCCCCGACACCGACACCACCGTGTACGAGAGCCCGGACGACCCGGTCAGGCTGACGACGTACATGGTCAGGGACCCCAAGTCCAAGGACTGGGTGTACTACGCCCGCGACTCCCTGACGGGAGGTTTCACGAAATATCGGGACCAGTGGGAGAGCATGCTCTCCCCGGACGGCCGCTACCTCGCCCAGCGCGGCAAGAACTTCATCGACAACCACGACTCCGTGGAGATCACCGACAAGACGACCGGCGAGCGGTTCTCGGTCAAGACCTCGCGGCAGCCGCTCAGCGCGTACATCCAGGCCTGGTCCCGCGACAGCACCCGCGTGCTGGTCAACGTCGGCAACCCGGTCAAGGACACCTGGCAGTCGACCGGGTTCGCCATCGTGGACGTGACCACCAGGAAGGCCACGGTCGCCTCGCTCAGGGAGAGCTCGCTGAAGAACATCAGGTACGGCTTCGACGACACCGACACCGGCGTGGTCGCCATGTCGATCGACGCCGAGCAGCAGGCCCTGCGCTTCTTCGACGCCGGCGGCCTGCGCGTCCGCCGTATTCCGAACGTGGGCGCCGGCATCGCCGACGAGCTGTTCTCGCCGTCGGGCAGGCTGTTCGTCACCGACTGCCCGGGCCTGGACAGCGGGAACAACTGCGTGTACGACAGCCGGACCGGCGCGGAGGTCAGGCGGATCGAGTCGCCCTGCGGCGGCCTGGCCGCCTGGTTCGACGACGATCACCTGCTCTGCTGGGTGCGCCCGGACGGCACCGCCGACAAGCAGCAGGTCCAGGTGATCGACTTCACCGGGAAGGTGGTGCGCCTGCTGGCCGAGGTCCCGACCGGGGGTGAGAACCTCGAGGTCGTCTACACGTTCCGCAAGGGCTGACGTACCCGCCCGCGCGGCTTCAGCCGGGTGGTGGGCAGGACGGGCGCGGGCAGCGGCGCCCCGTCGAACCCCTCGACGGCGCCGAACCCCTCGCCCTCCATCCAGTCCTTCCGGAACGCGGCGATCTCGTCGTGGGAGCGGCCGACGAAGTTCCACCACATGACGATCTCCTCGCCGAAGGGCTCGCCGCCGATCAGCAGGGCCCGGCCGCGCCCCGACAGCCGCAGCGCGGACCGCCCCGGCGGCAGGTACACCAGCGGCCCCGGCTCCAGCTGCTCGACCGCGCCGTCGAGCAGCAGCACGCCGTGCTCGAACCCGGGCGAGAGCGGCACCTCGCACGTGCCGTCCACCGCAATCTGGGCCCCCACCAGCGGGCTGAACGCGGTGGCGGGCGATTCGACCCCGCCGAGCGACCCCATGACGACGATCGCCTCGAAGCCGGGCCCCGCGAGCACGGGCAGCGCCGGATGGTGTTCGAACGCGGGCCCGGTGTGCCGGTGCTCGCCGGGCAGCGCCACCCACAGCTGCACCCCGTGCAGCACCGACTCCGGCGACTCCTCCGAATGGGAGATGCCCCGGCCGGCGGTCATCAGGTTCAGCTGGCCGGGGCGGATCTCCTGCAGGCTCCCCAGGCTGTCGCGATGCAGCACCTCGCCCTCGACCAGCCAGCTCACCGTCTGCAGCCCGGTGTGCGGGTGCGGCGGCACCCGCATCGTGGCGCGCTGCGGCCCGTAGGCGTCCACGAAGCACCACGCGCCGATCATGCGCCGGTGCACGCCGGGCAGCGTCCTGCTCACCATCATCGCGCGTGGCCCGCCCAGCGGCACCTCACGCCCCACCAGCACCTCGCCGTCCTCGCCCGCCTCGGCGCCGCAGCGGATCTCCTGCGGGTCAAGCTCCAGGTTGCTCACGCCACGACTGTACGGGCAGCGGGGGCGCCGTGGGCGGGCAGGGGTTCAGCTCAGGATCTCCCACCAGCCCTCCACCACCTGGGCGGCGGAGGTGTCCACGGCCTCGCCGGGCCGGGGCACGACGATCTTGACGTCTCGTGCCTTGGACTCGCGCCACAGCCGTTCCACCGGCTCCGACCACGGGTGCAGGGCCAGCGTGAAGGTCGCCCAGTGGACGGGGAGCAGCAGCGAGCCGCCCAGGTCGAGATGGGCGTTGACGGCCTCCTCCGGGTTCATGTGGATGTCGGGCCAGGCGGGGCTGTAGGCGCCGATCGGCATCAGCGTCAGGTCGAACGGCCCGTGCTGCGACCCGATGCCCCGGTAACCCTCGAAGTATCCGGAGTCGCCCGCGTAGAAGACCCGCTTGTTCGCCCCGGCCACCACCCAGGATCCCCACAACGTGTCATTACGGGTGAAGGCCCGGCCGGAGAAGTGCCGGGCCGCCGTGGCGACGAAACGCAGCCCCGCCACCTCGGCCTCCTCCTCCCAGTCGAGCTCGATGATCCGGAACGCCGGCACGCCCCACCGCTCCAGGTGCGCCCCGATGCCCAGCGGCACCAGGAGCGGGGCCTTCTGCGTCCTGATCAGCGAGCGCACGGTCGCCAGGTCGAGGTGGTCGTAGTGGTCGTGGGAGATCGCGATGGCGTCGACCATCGGCAGCTCGCCGAGCTCGACGGGCACCGGATGGTGGCGCTTGGGGCCGACGAACTGCGAAGGGGAGGGCCGATTGCTCCACACCGGGTCGAACAGCACCCGCTTGCCCTCGATCTCCACCAGCGTCGAGGCGTGGCCGTACCAGATCGCGCGCAGCCCGTCGGCGGGCGGCGGGCCGGACGGCGGGACGCGCAGCGGGATGGGACCCGCGGGGCGGCGCTGCTCCTTGTTCTTGGCCAGCTCGCCGAGCAGGCCGGCGGGCGGGGCCGTCATCATGGTGGTCGGCTCCGGCATCGGGTTGAAAAACGTGCCGTCCCTGAACTGCGGCGAGCGGCGCATCCGCGCCGCCCGCTCCGGCCCCGACGTCAGAGGCCGTACGCCCAGCTCGGCGGGGACCTCGCGCAACGCCCAGCCCGCAGCCGCCAGGGCCACGCCACCCGCGAGGACCCGCCGTGCCGTACGCATTCCTGCCATCAGCCACACTCCCCTGGAAAGTCTGTGCATCCCGCTCAACCGAGCGGGATTCCCCGGTGTTCCCGTCCTAAGATATATCGCGATAGGTCAGGCCGCTTCGATCGCTTCGCCGGCGCTCCCCGGCCCGCGGCGACCTCATCGACCGGAAGAACCTACCGGTCGTCATCCCTGCGCCTCGCGGCAGCCCCCGTCGCGATCGGACGGGGTGTCGTCGCACCCGGGTTCACGGCCTCGATCGGGGAACGGCCACGGGTTGGGGCGGCAGCGGCCCAGCGACTTCGACTGCTGGGTCATGACGGGGGCGAGCCGCCCGGGACCGGGACAGGCCTCGTGGCCGTGCCCCAGGCTGTGCCCGACCTCGTGGCTGATCAGATAGGCCCGGTACGCGGCCAGGTCGCCGCGATACTGCGGGACGCCCTTCGCCCAGCGCAGGGCGTTGATGATCGAGCGGGTGCCGTTCCAGCAGGACAGCTCTCCACCGGTGCGCAGGGGCCGGCACTGGAGGGTGGTGAGCAAGGGGCTCGACAGGGCGACGCGGACGTGCACCGGGCCGTGGTCGACGCGCTCGAAGCGCGCCCAGCCGCGTACGTCGTTGAGCACCCGATGCACGTCGGCGGCGAACACCACGGGGTCGAACGGCAGGCCGGACTCCACCTCCACCAGGTACCGCACCACCTTCCCTGACCCTGGCCGGGCGGGCGCGCCGCCGGGCACGACCGTGTACCGGCCCGAGGCGGCGTACGGGACCCACACTTCCTTGGCGGGCGGCCGCTTGGCGACGCGCTTCCTGGGGGTGGGGGAAGGCTGGATCGGGGAAGGCGCGGGCACGGGGACGGGCGGCGCGGAGGCGCAGGAGCTCACCAGCAGGAGCAGCGTCAAGAGTGCGAGCAGCGGCAACACGGCCTCCCCACGGCGTCACGGTGGGGAGGAATCCGATGTTACGTGAGTGCTTGCTGGGATTATCCGACGGCGGGCGCGTAGGGCGTGATGTCGATGGGCGGCTCCTCGCCCAGGGCGAGCGCGGCGGCGATCTCGCCGGTGAACGGGCCGGCCGTCAGCCCGTACGCGCTCAGGCCCGTCGCCACCACCACGCGCCCGGTCAGCGGCCCGATGAGAGGAGAGCCTGGGGCGTACACGGGGCGCAGGCCCACCCTGGTCTCCGCGACGGTCGCGTTGAACAGACCGGGCGCCACCCGCAGCCCCGCCTGGATCACCTCGTCCAGCCCGCCCAGCGTGACCCGCGGGGCGAACCCCACGTCCTCCACGGTCGCCCCGATCACGACGCGGGAGTCGGGGAAGCCCAGCAGGTACGGTCCGACCCTCGGCAGCACGATCGGCCACCACGCGGTGTCCACGCCCTCCAGCGTCACGTGCATGATCTGCCCCCGCCGGGGGAACACCGGCAGCTCCACGCCCAAGGGCCGGCACACCTCGCCCGTCCAGGCGCCGGCGGCCACGATCACCATGTCGGCGTCGAGCGGCTCGCCCTGACCGGCGAACCGGCGCGCCCCCATCGGCGCGGGAGGCTCGGCCGCCCGCGCGACGGGCGCGCCCTGGCGCCAGGACCCGCCCTGGCCGAGGGGCTCGTCGGGCACGCCCGCGGCCGCCTGGGCCGGGATCCACGGCTCGCCCTCGGCGGGCGCCTCGCCGGCCAGGGCGTGCACGAACACCTCACCGCCCGGCGTCAGCCGCGCGGCGCCCACGCGTACCTCCGCCCCCTGTACCACGGCGGCGCGCAGGAGCTCGTCGCGGACCGAGCAGCCGTCCACGCGCGCCGCGCCCGGCACGAGGATGGCGCTCAGGTCGTCGGACAGTGGCGGGAACAGCTCGGACGGGGTCGCCACGTCGATGACGTCGCCCATCTCGGGCGCGCCGGCGTGCCGGCGGCGCAGCAGGGCGCGCACCGGCTCCAGGTCGGCCGGATCAGCGGCGACCAGCAGCGCGCCCACCTTGGCGTAGCCGATGTCCTCGCCCAGCGCCTCCACCAGCCCCGGGTAGCGGCGGGTGCCCTCGCGGGTCAGCCGGTACCAGTCGTCGTCCTCGGGGTGGTCCACCCAGGGGCACACGATGCCGGCCCCCGCCTGGGTGGCCTCGCCCGGATATCCGCCGTCCACCACGGTCACCGCGGCGCCCTGCCGGCTCAGGTAGTAGGCCGCGCTGGCTCCGACGATGCCGCTCCCGATCACCACAACACGCATGCGTCCCATGATCCCAGTCCGCCTGGCCTCGGCTGATACGGGGATCGCCCCCTTACCTACCGCATACCCCGGCGCGGGCCTCTCAGTGCTCGGGCCAGTGCTCGGGCCAGTGCTCGGGCCGGTGGTCGGGCCCGCCGTCCGGGCGGGGCTGGCGCGCGGGGCCCGGACGGCTATGGTCAGCGCATGGACGACGCCGTCACGAGGATCGACCTGCCGTGGCCCGCCCGGGTCGCCGCGTCCGACGGGACCACGGTCTGGTGCTCGGCGGGCGGCCGGATGCGGGTCTACACCGCCTCCGGCGCGCCGCTGGACGGCGGCGAGGCCGTGCGGCTGCCGGAGCTCAGCTCCCTGGCGGCGGTCCCGGCGACCGTGCCGCGCACGGCGGGCGTGCCGGGCACGTTGCCCGAGACCGTGGTCGTGCCCAGGACGTTCGCGGGGCCGCCCCATCTGGGCTCGTTGTCCGAAAGCCCGCTGCGGGGAACGCTGGCGGGGACCGCGGACGGCCGGGTCCACTGGCTCGACCCCGCCGGCGCCCCGCTGGCCGGCGCGCCCTTCGACGGCCGCGTGCTCGCGGGCGGCGGCGAGATCTGGGCCGTCGGCGGGGAGCGGGCACGCAGGCTGACCGCGCCCGGCGACCTCGGCGAGCCGGTGGAGTTACCCGGCCTCGACCAGTGCGCGGTCGAGGGCGAGCGCCTGTGGTGGACCTCGAAGGGGGACACCTGTCTGCGCGGCGGCCCGAGGGAGGTGGACCTCTGGACGCGCGAGCGCGGCGGCATGACCGTCTGCGCGGGCTCCCTGTGGATCAGCGTGGCGGGTGGTCTGGAGCGGGTGTCCGCCTGGTCGGGGGAGCCGCGCAGGTTCGTGAAGGTGCCGAAGGGGCCGGTGCCGTTCCTGGTCTGCGCGAACGGGGTGCTGGTGGGCGGGGACCGCGACCTGTTCACGCTGGCCCCGGCCGCGGGGGCCGCCCTGCGCGTGATCCGGCTGGGGCTGAAGGCCCGCCTGGCGCTGGTGGTCGCGGCCGGCAAGCACATCTGGGCCTTCCCCGCCGACCGCCCCCAGGCCCTGATCGTGCCGCTGTGAGAGCGCCGCCGGCCTCGGCTCGCGCTCCGCAAGGAGGGCTCAACTGTGGGCGGGGGTGGGCGATCCGGCTCCTCGTTCCAGCGGCAGCACCGGAATGCGCAAGGTGGTCGTACCGGTGGTGAAGCGGAAGGTGACGTCGATCGGAGTGGCTCCGAGCGGGCGGTGGATGCCGATGACCTCCAGATGTGGACGGCCCTGCCCTTGTTGAAGGGAGAGGGTGGCGCCGGCCGGGATCGTCACGTTGACGGCTTGCCGGGGAGCGGACGAGCTCGCGCGGTAGACGACGTTTTCGGCGTGCACGGTGCTCACGCCGTCGAGTTTCTGGGGCGTGTCGCTGTCGTTGACCAGGGTCAGGTACAGGCCCAGGTCGTCGCCGGCTTTCTGCTGAGCCATGGGCGGGGCCAGGATGTGGACGTGCAGCAGCCGCATGGCGCCGACCTGCCCGTCGACCAGGCCCTCCCGGTTGCGGGTGGACTGGGGCAGCGGGTGCGGGCGCTGGCCGGGGTTGCAGGCCGGGAGCAGCGCCAGCAGACAGGCCGCCAGGAGGAGTCGGAGCGTTGCCCGCCACCCCTCCGCTCGCAAGTCCCCGTGTGATGTCCTCATAGCGCGCTTCCATGTGATTCGCGGTGCTCTGGTCAGGCCGTTCCCCGGCGCGCCGAGTGCTGCCGTTCGACGGGCACGCCTTGCGCGGGAGCGAACCGTGCGCCGCGCAGGCCGGGTTTCCACGGCCGCACGTGGGCCCGCCATCGCGAGCGCCGCCTGCAGAGGGTTGACCGCAAGCACGATGTACCCAGATACCTGGTGGACAACCAGCGCCCCGGGGGCGCGGGGCTGCCCGGGCGGACCGCCGGCCTCCTCGGCCGCGGCCCCGGGACGGAGGTTGTCATCCGTAGTGCCGAACCCCTGGTCGAAGGCGTTATGATCATAGCGACGTCACGCCTGCGACGAGGAACGATGTCGAGCATCAAAGAGGTCGCCCGGCTCGCCGGGGTCTCCGTCGGTACGGTGAGCAATGTGCTCAACCGGCCCGACATGGTGGCCCCCGACACCCGGCTGCGGGTGCGGGCCGCGATCGCCCGCCTCGGCTATGTCCGCAACGGCTCCGCCCGGCAGCTGCGGGCCGGCCGCAGCCGGACCATCGGCGTGGTCGCGCTCGACCTGGCCAACCCGTTCTTCATCGACGTGCTGCGCGGAGTCGAGACCGCCGCGCAGCGGGCCGAGCTCACCGTCATGGTCTTCAACAGCAACAAGGACGCCGAGCGCGAGGCGGGGCTGCTGGAGACGTTCGAGGAGCAGCGGCCGCTGGGCGTCCTGATCACGCCGGTCAACGACAGCGGCGAGGAGGAGCGGTTGAGCCGGCTCGTCTCGCGCGGCATCCCGGTGGTGCGCTTCGACAGCTCGGCCCCGCACAGCCACGGGTGCGCGGTCGCGGTCGACGACGTGCTCGGCGGGCGGATGGCCGGCCGGCACCTGCGCGAGCGGGGGCACCGCCACATCGCCTTCGCCGGCGGGCCGTTCACCGTCCGCCAGGTGCGCGAGCGGCACGAGGGCCTGTCCGCCGTGCTCTCGCCGGACGGCCGGCTGACCGTCGTCCCCCTGCCCGACCTCACCATCGCCACCGGGCGGCTGGCCGGCGAGGAGATCGCCATCCGGCCGCCGTCCGAGCGGCCCACCGCGGTCTTCTGCGCCAACGACCTGGTGGCCATCGGGGTGCTGCAGGAGATGACGCAGCGCGGGCTGCGGGTCCCGGACGACCTGGCCATCATCGGCTACGACGACATCGACTTCGCCGCGGCGGCCGCCGTGCCGCTGTCGTCCATCCGGCAGCCGCGCGAGCAGCTCGGCCACACGGCGGCCCTGATGCTGCTGGAGGAGGCCAACCGGCCCGCCGGCCACGAGCACCGCCAGGTGATCTTCCAGCCCGACCTGGTGGAACGCGCCTCCACCAGCTGACCCCGACCCGCCGCGAGCCCGGCGGCCACCTGTACATCCTGCGGGCCCGGTCGTTCGCCGGTGGCGACGTGGGCGAGGGGGCCGGGTCGTGACGGGGTTACCGGCCGGCGTCCCAGCCGTAGGTCTTCATGAGCCGGGCCGCCACCCGCGCGAAGCGGTCGCCGTCGAGCACCGCGCCCTCGCGCCGGATGTCGTCCTCGTCCAGCACGAACACCCGGTCCAGCCGTACGTACGACGTCCGTCCGTCCCGGCCCCAGGCGCCGATCTCCAGCCAGTCGGGCCCGTCGTCGCCCTTGCTGGACAGCATCACGCCGAGGAGCCTGCGCCCGGTCCGGCCCACGATCAGCAGGGGACGGTCCTTGCCGCGGGACGGGTCCTCCTCGTAAGGCACCCAGGCCCAGACGATCTCTCCCGGGTCGGCCAGGCCGTCGAGGTCGGGGGAGTAGGACAGGGTGGCCGAGCCGCCGAGGGAGTGGATCTCGCGTACCGCGCCCCGGACGGGCCGGGGGTCCTCACCTAGATCGCGCATTGGGGGAGCCTACGGCGGCGCGCCGCCGAAATCCAGCCGGGTGGGGTGTTCACAGCCCCGCGAAGAAGGTCCTGATGTCGGCGGCCAGCAGGCCGGGGGCCTCCAGGGCGGCGTAGTGGCCGCCCGTCGCGAACTCCGACCAGTGCACCACGTTGTGCGCCCGCTCGGCGTAGCGCCGGACCGTGCTGTCCCCGGGGAAGACCGCCACGCCCGTCGGGGTCCTGCCCGGGGCGTCCGGCACCGCCCAGTCGCCGCCGCTCTCCCGGTAGATGCGGGTGGAGGATCCGGCGGTGCCGGTGAGCCAGAGGATGGTGACGTCGGTGAGGACGTCGTCGGCGGCCACGCCGCCCGCGTCCCGCCCCCAGGAGGCGAACGCGTCGAGGGTCCAGCCGAGCAGCCCGGCCGGCGAGTCCGCCAGCGCGTACGCGAGCGTCTGCGGCCTGGTGCCCTGGAGGGCGGCGTACCCGGAGAACTCCTTCTGCCACCGCTCGACGCCCCGGGCCCGCTCCATCTCGGCCTCGGTCAGGCCCGACATGTCGTCGGTGACGAACGCGGTGAGCGCGTTCACGTGCACGCCGGCCACCCGTTCGGGGGCCAGCCGCGCCACGGCGGGAGACACCAGGGCGCCGAAGTCGCCGCCCTGGACGCCGTACCGCTCGTAGCCGAGCCGCGCCATCAGCTCCACCCAGGCGGCGGCGACCCGCCGCACGCCCCACCCCGGCTCCGTCGTGGGGCCCGAGAACGCGAACCCCGGGACGGACGGGATGACCAGGTGGAAGTCCCGGCTGAGCGGCCCCGCGAGGCGGGAGAAGTCCGCGAACGTGCTGGGCCAGCCGTGCGTCAGCAGCAGCGGCAGCGCGTCGGGCCGGGGCGAGCGCACGTGCGCGAAGTGCACGCACTGCCCGTCGATCACGGTCGTGTACTGCGGCAACGCGTTGAGCCTGGCCTCGTGCGCGCGCCACGAGTAGCCGTCGAGCCAGTACGCGGCCAGCTCGCGCACCGCTCCGGGCGGCACCCCGTACGACCAGCCGACCCCGTCGAGGGCGTCGGGCCAGCGGGTGCGCTCCAGCCGCTCACGCAGGTCGTCGAGCCAGTCCTGGGATATGTCGATGACGAATTCGTCCATGACCGCCACGCTAGGAGCCATTGTGGCCAGGTTCGGGCCACAATGGTGTCCGTGTTGGACACCTCGGCGAGATTGCTGCGCCTGCTGGCCCTCCTGCAGGCCCGGCGCGAGTGGTCCGGCGCCGAGCTGGCGGAGCGGCTCGGCGTCGCCCCCCGCACGATGCGCCGCGACGTCGACCGGCTGCGCAGCCTCGGCTACCCGGTCCACTCGGCCCCCGGCGTCTGCGGCGGCTACCGGCTGGGCGCCGGCGCGCAGCTGCCGCCGCTGCTGCTCGACGACGAGGAGGCCGTGGCGGTCGCGGTCGGCCTGCGCACCGCCGCGAACGGCACCGTGACCGGCATCGAGGAGACCTCCCTGCGCGCGCTGGCCAAGCTCGAACAGGTCCTGCCCGCCCGCCTGCGCCACCGGGTCAACACGCTGCAGCGGCACACCGTACGCATCGACCGCGAGGGCCCCACCGTGGACGGCGACGTGCTCACCCGCGTCGCCGCCGCCTGCCGCGACCACGAGCAGCTCCGCTTCGACTACACCGGCCACCGGGGCGAGAGCGCGCTGCGCAGGGCCGAGCCGCACAGCCTCGTCACCAAGGGCAACCGCTGGTACCTGGTCGGCTGGGACGCCGACCGCGGCGACTGGCGCACCTACCGGGCCGACCGGATGCGCCTTCGGACCCCGAACGGCCCCCGCTTCGCGCCGCGCGAGCCGCCCGCCGCCGACGTCGCCGCCTGGGTGCAGCACCGCCTGGCGCACGAGATGTGGCCGTACGAGAGCCGCTTCCTGCTGCGTGCCCCCGCCGAGCGCGTCGAGGGCCGGACGGCGGGCACCGTCGAGCCGGTGGACGAGCACACCTGCCTGCTCACCCTGCGCGGCGACGACCTGCGCACGATGGCCATGGTGGTGGCCTTCCTGGACGTGGACTTCGAGGTGCTGGAGCCCGTGGAGCTGAAGGAACACCTGCGTGCTCTCGGTGAGCGGCTGATCTCCTCTAGAATCTGATTCTGTGTCAGCCTTCTTCACGCAGAAGAAGGGCGAGCTGGTGCCCGCGCCGCACGCCCGAGGTCCCTGGTCCCCCGACATGCTCCACGGCCGCCTGCTCGGCGGGCTCGCCGCCCGCGCCATCGAGCGGCGCTACGCCCAGCCGGGGCTGCACTTCGCCCGCCTGACGGTCGACCTGTTCCGCAACAGCCCGATGGTGCCGGTCACGGTGGAGACCTCGCTGGTCAGGGCCGGGCGCAGGATCCTCGTGGCCGACGCGGTGATCATCACCGAGCAGGGGGTGATCGGGCGGGCCGGCGCGGTGCTGCTGCGGCAGGGGGAGCAGCCGGAGGGGGAGCAGACGTTCGTCACGCCCCCGTGGGACACGCCCGCGCCCTCCGGGGCTCCGGTCGACGGGCAAGCCACCTGGAAGCCCCCGTTCGACCTGTGGCGCGTGACGGAGTGGGCGGCGCCCGGGCCGGGGCGGGTGTGGCTGCGGGAGTCGTATCCGCTGGTGGACGAGGAGCCTTTGACGCCGTTCGTACGCGCGGCGCTGGCCGCCGACTTCGCCAGCCCGCTGAGCAACTCCGGGGTGGAGGGGCTGCGCTTCATCAACGCCGACTACACGCTGACGCTCGCCCGGCTCCCGTCCGCGGAGCTGATCGGCGTCGAGGCCACCGGCCACCTGTCCGCCGACGGGGTCGCCACGGGGCAGGTCACCATGCATGACGCGAGCGGGCCGTTCGGGTTCTGCGTGGTCACGGCGCTCGCCAACACGATCGGCATCGGCGGCCGCCAGTCCTGACGGGATTGTCGTACCCGCGGCGTAACGTTCGGCGGGTGCGTTCAGCTGTGCGTCTCGCTGCCGGTGACGGGTTCCGCCTCGATGCCGTGACCTGCCTCGACGACCATCGCGGGTGGTCGGCGGCGGAGCTGGGCTCCGGGCACCGCCTGGTGCTGGTGCGCCGCGGCCTGTTCCGGCGCAAGGCCGACGGCCGGGCCGCCGTGATCGAGCCGGCGATGGCCTACTTGGGGGTGCCCGGCGAGGAGGAGCACTTCGCCCACCCGGCGGGCGGCGACGTGTGCACCTCGGTGTCCCTGACTCCCGAGCTGTGGCGCACCCTCGCCGGCGAGGGCACGCCCACCCGGCCGACCCTGTACGTGGACGCCCGCCTCGACCTCGCCCATCGGCGGGTCGTCGCGGCGGCGCGGGGCGGGGACACGGCTTTCGAGCTGGCCGAGTCCCTGCTCTCCCTTATCGGCACCACGCTGGCCCAGCTTTCCCCGGCCCCCACCCCGGCCTCCTCGGGCTCGCGTGCCACCGAGGCGTCCGTTCCCGGGACGGCCGGCGACCCGGGGTCGCCCGCCCTCGGGCCGGACAGTCCCGCAGCGCCGGGTCCTGGGCCGGGCGGCCCGATGCCCGGCCCCCGGCCGGGCGGCACCGATACCGACGCCGCCGGGCCGGGAGCGTCCTCGGCAGGTGATGCGAGAAGGGATCGGGGCGCCGGGAAGGCGCATGCGGCCGAGGGGAGACCTTCCCCGGCGGGCCGCTCCCGGGGCGGCGGCGTGCCGAGATCCGGTGCGGCGATCGCCGACGCCGCCCGGGAGGCCATCGCCGCCGATCACCCGGCGGCCGGTGGGCTGATGTCGCTGGCCGGGCTCCTGGCGGTCTCGCCGTACCAGCTCAGCCGGGCCTTCACCCGGGAGCTGGGCGTCTCCCTGACCCACTACCGCAACCGGGTGCGGGTGGGCCGGGCGCTCGACCGGCTGGAGGGCGGCGAGCCGAGCCTGGCCGGGCTGGCCGCCGACCTCGGCTTCGCCGACCAGGCCCACCTCACCCGTACGATCCGCCGGCACGTCGGCCACACCCCGGCCGCACTGCGCCGGCTGCTCACCCCCCACGCTTCCTGAACGAGAACGCGAGGGGGACCGAACGAGTCAGCTGCCCATGAGGCAGAAGGGGTGGCCTTCGGGGTCGAGGAGCACGGTCCAGTCGCTGCCGCCCGGCTGGAAGCCGGGCACGGTGGCGCCGAGCTCGGCCAGCTCCTTCATGGCGGCCTCGACGTCGGGGACCGTGAAGTCGAGGTGCGCGCGCTTCCCGCTGTCCGGCCAGTCCGGGCCCCGGTAGCCGTCGATCCGCTGGAAACCGACGGGGACCGGACCGCCCTCAAGGGTGACGAAGGCGGGGTCGTCCGAGGTGATCCGCCAGCCGGTGGCCCGGGCGTAGAAGGAGGCCAGGGCGGCGGGGTCGGCACAGTCGATGACGATGGAGGTGAGTGTCGCTGTCATGCGCCCAGCCTGGCGGCGGCGGGGCGGCCGGGTCTTGAACATCCTTGCACCACCGCCGGCCGCGCTCCGGCGCGGACGGCGGTGGTGGGGTGCGGGTCAGGCCGGGTGTTCGGCGCGGTCGCCGGACCAGTCCGTGTGGAAGGAGCCCTCCTTGTCCACCCGGCGGTAGGTGTGCGCGCCGAAGTAGTCGCGCAGTCCCTGGATCAGCGCGGCCGGCAGGCGGTCGCGGCGGAGGCCGTCGTAGTAGGCCAGCGCCGAGGAGAAGCCGGGCGTGGGCACGCCGATCTGCACCGCCGTGGTCACCACGCGCCGCCAGGCCTCCTGCCCCGCGTCCAGCGCGGCCGCGAAGGTCGGGTCGGCCAGCAGCGTCGGCAGGGCCGGGTTGGCGTCGTACGCGGCCCGGATCCGGTCCAGGAACTTGGCGCGGATGATGCACCCGCCGCGCCAGATCGTGGCCATGGCCCCCAGGTCGAGGTCCCAGCCGTACTCACGGGAGGCGGCGGCCATCTGGTCGAAGCCCTGCGCGTACGCGACGATCTTGGACGCGTACAGGGCCTGCCGCACGTCCTCCACCAGCTCGCGGCCGCCGACGCCGGAAAGGGCGGGCCCCTGCAGGGACGCGGCGGCAGAGCGCTGCTCCGGGTGGCCGGACAGGGCGCGGGCGAAGGTCGCCTCGGCGATGCCCGTCACCGGCACGCCCAGGTCGAGCGCGCTCTGGACGGTCCAGCGTCCGGTGCCCTTCTGCTCGGCCTGGTCCACCACGACGTCCACGAACGGCTTGCCCGTCTCGGCGTCCACCTGGTCGAGCACCTCGGCGGTGATCTCGATCAGGTAGGAGTCCAGCTCGCCCCGGTTCCACTCGCGGAACACCGAGGCCAGCTCGGCCGGAGTCGCGCCCAGGGCCTGGCGCAGCAGGTCGTACGACTCGGCGATGAGCTGCATGTCCGAATACTCGATGCCGTTGTGGACCATTTTCACGAAATGTCCGGCACCGTCGGGGCCGACGTGGACGCAGCACGGCACCCCTTCGACCTTGGCCGAGATGTCCTGCAGGATCGGGCCGAGCGCCTCCCACGACTCCTTCGAGCCGCCCGGCATGATGCTGGGCCCGTTCAGCGCGCCTTCCTCGCCGCCCGAGATGCCGGTGCCGACGAAGTGCAGGCCGCGCTCGCGCAGCGCCGCCTCGCGCCGCCGGGTGTCGTCGAAGTGCGCGTTGCCGCCGTCGACGATCATGTCGCCCGGCTCCATCAGGTCGGCGAGCTGGTCGATCACCGCGTCGGTGCCCGCCCCCGCCTTCACCATGATGATCGCCCGCCGTGGCCGCTTCAGCGAGGCCACGAAGGCGGCCAGGTCCTCGGACGGGACGAACGTGCCCTCCCCGCCGAACTCCTTGACCAGCTGCTGGGTGCGCCCATATGTGCGGTTGTGCACGGCTACCGCGTATCCGTGCCTGGCCAGGTTGCGGGCCAGGTTGCGCCCCATGGTGGCCAGGCCGGTGACGCCGATGTCTGCCAAGTCCATCTCAAGCTCCTTTGTGGGGGATACGCATGATCCAGCCCGGTGGTTCCAAGGGATATTCCAACATCAGTCGGACTGCCGGACACCCAGCTCGTCGAGCCTGTCCAGCATGTCAGCCGGATCGGCGTAGACCCTGAAAGCGCCGGCGCGTTCGAGCTCGTCCCTGCCGTACCCACCGGACAGCAGCCCGATGCCCAGCGCGCCGGCCCGGCGGGCGGCGAGCAGGTCCCAGACGCTGTCGCCCACCACCATGGCATGCGCGGGGTCCACCTGGACCAGTGCGGCGCCGGCCAGGAACAGGTCGGGGTCGGGCTTCGCCCTGCGCACCATGTCACGCGTGATCATCGGGGTGTCCTCCGGCAGGCCCAGCATGCCCAGCGCGAGCCGCGCCGTGCGGGCGTACCCGCTGGTGGCGATCGCCCACGGCACGCCGCGCGAGGACAGCTCCGACAGCAGCTCCGCCGCGCCGGGCAGCGGCCGGACGGAGCGGACCTGCTGCTCGTACGCCTCCATGTGCGTGGTCTGCAGCTGGTCGATCTGCTCCCGCGTCAGCTTCAGCCCCGTCTCGCGCAGCAGCGCGCTGACGAACAGCCCGCCGCTCATGCCGATGCGCCGGTGGATCCGCCACACCGACAGGTCGATCCCCATGCTCGACAATGCCTGCCGCCACGCGATGACGTGCTGGTAGACGCTGTCGATCAGGGTGCCGTCCAGGTCGAAGAGGAACGCGGGCGTCGGGGCCTCCGGAAACTCGCTCATGGGTCCATGACACCATGAGGGACTATGCGGATCATCATCGCGGGTGGTCACGGGAAGATCGCCCTGCGCCTGGAGCAGCGGCTCAAGTCCGGCGCGGTCGGCATCGTACGCAATCCGGCGCATGTCGCCGAGGTCGAGGCCACCGGAGCCGAGGCCGTGGTGTGCGACCTGGAGCGGGCGGCCGTCGAAGAGGTGGCGGCGATCACCGAGGGCGCCGACGCGGTCGTCTTCGCGGCCGGAGCCGGTCCCGGCAGCGGCGCGGCCCGCAAGGACACCGTGGACCGGGCCGCGTCCGTGCTGCTGGCCGACGCCGCCGAGCGCGCGGGGGTGCGGCGGTTCATCCAGGTCTCCTCCATGGGCGCGGGCAAACCGCCGCGGGGCGGCGACGAGGTCTGGGCCGCGTACATCAAGGCCAAGACCGAGGCCGAGGAGGACCTGCGGGCCCGCGACCTCGACTGGACGATCCTGCGGCCCGGGCGGCTGACCGACGAGCCCGGCACGGGGCTGGTGCGGCTGGCCCCCGAGGTCCCGCCGGGGGCGGTGCCGCGTGACGACGTGGCCGCCGTCATCTCGGCCCTGCTCGAAGCGCCCGGTACGGTCCGCAGGACCCTGGAACTCGTCTCCGGGGAAACGCCCATCAAGACCCTCCTTGGGACAGAGTGATTTCTGTGACTGAATACCGCGTACTTGGACGTACTGGACTCAAGGTCAGCCCGCCGACGTCTACGCCCAGGGCCAGTCGGAAGAGTTCGTCGGCCAGGCGCTCGCCAAGTCGGGCAAACGCGACGACGTGGTGCTGGCCACCAAGGTCCACGGCGTCATGGGCGAAGGCCCCAACCAAGGGGGCAACTCCCGCCGCTGGATCATCCAGGAGGTCGAGAACAGCCTGCGCCGCCTCGGCACCGACTGGATCGACCTCTACCAGATCCACCGGCCCGACCCGGCCACCGACATCGAGGAGACCCTCGGCGCGCTCACCGACCTCGTACGGCAGGGCAAGATCCGCTACATCGGCAGCTCCACCTTCCCCGCGCACCAGATCGTCGAGGCCCAGTGGGCTTCGGAGCGGCGCTCGCTCGAACGGTTCGTGTGCGAGCAGCCGCCGTACTCGCCGCTCGTCCGCGGCATCGAGGCCGACGTGCTGCCCGTGGCCGAGCAGTACGGCATGGGCGTCATCGTGTGGAGCCCGCTGGCCGGCGGCTGGCTGAGCGGCCGCTACCGCAAGGGGCAGGAGCAGCCGCATACGCGCAGGGCGTCCCGGCTGCCCGAACGGTACGACATGACCAAGGAGGTCAACCAGCGCAAGCTGGACGCCGTCGAGCAGCTCGCCGTGCTGGCCGAGCAGGCGGGCATCACGCTGGTCGAGCTGGCGATCGCGTTCACGATCAGGCACCGGGCGGTGACCTCGGCCATCATCGGGCCGCGCACCATGGAACACCTGGAGGGCCAGCTCACGGCCGCCGACGTACGCCTGAGCGACGACGTGCTCGACAGGATCGACGAGATCGTCCCGCCGGGCGTCACGCTCAACCCCGCCGACCGGGGCTGGCAGCCGCCGGAGCTGGGCGACGCGGGCCTGCGCAGACGTCCCTGACCAGGGCCCAGGCTTTGCCTCGCGCTGGGTGTGACGTTCGGCATCCGCGGTAGGAGTCCCCCGAATCGAGGGGGGACATGCTATGTCGTTTTTCGGCGGGGACCCGTTCAGAGGGTTCGAAGAGCTCACGGGCCGGGTGTTCGGCGGCATGGAGACCTGGCCGCCGACCCGGCCCGGCGTGCAGCGCGTGGACGTCGGCCGGCTGCTGTCCGCCTCTGCGAGGGAGGTCCTGGCGCGGGCCATGGACGCCGCCGGTCAGCGCGGCGCCCCCGACCTGGACGTGCTCGACATCCTCGACGCCCTGACGGAGGACGACGCCGTCCGCAACACGCTGCGCACGGCCGGGGTGGACGTGGGCCGGGTGCGCGACCGCATCGACGAGGTGGCCGGGCCCGGCGAGGCCGGCGAGCCGCCTGCCACGCTCTCACCGGCCGCCAAGAGGGCCATCCTCGACGCCCAGCGGATCTCGCGTGCCCTGCGGTCGTCGTACATCGGGCCCGAGCACCTGCTGCTCGCGATCGCCGCGCGCCCCGACTCCAGCGCCGCCCGGATCCTCCAGGATCAGGGCGTCTCCGCGAACGAGCTGCAGGAGGCCATGATGGGCGTCCCGCGCAGAGTCGACGGCGAGACGCGAGGCCAGAGCGACACGCCGACGCTCGACGAGTACGGCAGGGACATGACCGAGGAGGCCAGGCAGGGCAGGCTCGACCCGGTCGTGGGCCGCGAGGAGGAGATCGAGCAGGCCATCGAGGTGCTGTCGCGCCGCACCAAGAACAACCCGTGCCTGATCGGCGAGCCGGGCGTCGGCAAGACCGCGATCGTCGAGGGCATCGCCCAGCGCATCGTGAACAACAGCGTCCCCGACACGCTGAAGGACCGGCGGGTCGTCGGCCTCGACCTGACCGGCATGGTGGCCGGGACGAAGTACCGGGGCGAGTTCGAGGAGCGCATCAAGAAGGTCATCGACGAGGTGCGCGCGCACTCCGACGAGATCGTCGTCTTCATCGACGAGGTCCACAACCTGGTCGGCGCCGGCGCCGCCGAGGGCGCCATGGACGCGGCCAACATCCTCAAGCCCGCCCTGGCCCGCGGCGAGCTGCACGTCATCGCGGCCACCACGATCGACGAGTACCGCAAGAACATCGAGAAGGACGCCGCCCTCGAACGCCGCTTCCAGCCCATCCTGGTCGCCGAGCCGACCGTGGAGGAGACGGTCGAGATCCTGGCCGGGCTGCGGGACGCCTACGAGGCGCACCACCAGGTCCGCATCACCGACGAGGCGCTCGACGCGGCCGCGAACCTGTCCGACCGCTACGTCTCCGACCGGTTCCTGCCCGACAAGGCCATCGACCTCATGGACCAGGCCGGCGCCAGGGTGCGGCTGCGCTCGCGCACGCCCGGCGCCGACGTGCGGGAGCTGGAGGAGCGGCTCGACGCGCTGCGCCGGGACAAGGACCAGGCCGTCTCCGCCGAGGACTTCGACCGGGCCAAGGACCTCACCACGCAGATCGACAAGATCAGGCCGGAGGTCGAACGCGCCAGGCACGGCACGGACAGCGTGCCCCTGGTCACGGTCGAGGACATCGCCGAGATCGTCTCCCGCCGCACCGGCATCCCGGTCACGCAGCTCACCCAGCAGGAGCGCGAGCGCCTGATGCGCCTGGAGGAGCACCTGCACGAGCGCGTGATCGGCCAGGACGAGGCCGTCACCGCCATCGCCGAGGCCGTGCGCAGGGCGCGGGCGGGCCTGAAGGACCCGAACCGCCCGATCGGCAGCTTCCTGTTCCTCGGCCCGACGGGGGTCGGCAAGACGGAGCTGGCCAGGGTGCTGGCCGCGGCGCTGTTCGGCGGCGAGGACCACATGGTGCGCATCGACATGAGCGAGTTCCAGGAGCGGCACACGGTCTCCCGCCTCATCGGCGCGCCGCCCGGATATGTCGGGTACGAGGAGGCCGGCCAGCTCACCGAGGCCGTCCGCCGCCGCCCGCACGGCGTGATCCTGCTGGACGAGATCGAGAAGGCTCACCCGGACGTCATGAACATCCTGCTGCAGATGCTCGACGACGGCCGCCTCACCGACGGCCAGGGCCGCACGGTCGACTTCACCAACACGATCGTCATCATGACCAGCAACATCGGCGCCCAGCTGATCCTGGATTCGCCGGGCGACGTCAAGGAGCTCGAGGACCGGCTCATGGACCTGCTGCGGCACTCGCTCCGGCCGGAGCTGCTCAACCGCATCGACGAGACGATCATCTTCAAGCGGCTGGAGAGGGAGCAGCTGCGCCAGATCGTGGACCTGATGCTGGAGCGCACCCGGCAGCGGCTGCGCGGGCAGGGCATCACGCTGGAGGTCACGGACGCGGCCAAGGACTGGCTGGCCGAGCGCGGCTACCAGCCCGAGTTCGGCGCCCGGCCGCTGCGCCGCACGGTGCAGCGGGAGGTGGACAACCGGCTGGCCACGATGCTGCTGACCGGCGAGGCCGAGGAGGGGGGCAGGGTGTCGGCGGACGTCGAGGGCGACCACCTCACCTTCCGCGCCACCGCCCCACAGCCCACCACCTGACCGCTGGTGTCCTTCGGGGGAGGCGGGCGGCCTCCAGGGGGAGGTGGCGGCCTTAGCGGGGAGGTAGGCGGCCGTCGGTGCCGGGGGCCGAGCCGGTGGGCGGTCAGGCGCGGGCCGCGGTGGCGCGTTCGCGGCATTCGGCCAGCGTGAGGCCCGCCAGCGCCTCGCGTACGGCGGGTACGCACACCGGGGCCATGGACAGGCTGGTCACGCCGAGCCCCACCAGCAGGGGCGCGAGCAGCGGGTCTCCGGCCGCCTCCCCGCACACCCCGACCGGTTTGCCCGCCTCCTGCCCCGCCGCCGCGCACATGGCGATCAGCTCCAGCAGCGCGGGCTGGCGCGGGTCGAGCAGGTCGGCGAGGGCGGAGTGCTGGCGGTCGGCGGCGAAGGTGTACTGGGCCAGGTCGTTGGTGCCGATGCTGAGGAAGTCCACCGCCTGCAGCAGCCGCCCGGCCCGCAGCGCCGCCGCCGGGACCTCGATCATCGCGCCCACCCTGGCGATGCCCTTGGCACGGGCGCGCCGCGCGAACCCGGTCGCCTCCGCCATCGTGGTGACCATCGGCGCCATCACCCACGCCTGCGCGCCCGTCTTGCGGGCCGCCTCGGCGATGGCGTCGAGCTGGGTGTCCAGGACGTCCGGCAGCAGCCGGTCCACGCGCAGGCCGCGCACGCCGAGGGCCGGGTTCGGCTCGCCGGGCAGGCCGAGGAAGGGCAGGGGCTTGTCGGTGCCCGCGTCGAGCGTCCGCACGATCACGCTCTCCGCCTGGGCGAACACTTCCGCGGACGCGGCCACCTGCTCCTCGTACGCCGGCGCCGTCGTACGGTCCAGGAACAGGAACTCCGTCCTGAACAGCCCGACCCCCTCGGCGCCCGGCCGCAGGTCCTCGGCCGAGCCGATGTTGAGCAGCAGCTTCACCGGGTGACCGTCCGCCGTACGGCCCGGACCCCGGCCGGCCGCCAGCCTGGCCCGCTCCGCGCGGTCGGCCTCCTGGACCTCGGCCGCCTCCTCCTCGGTGAGGCCGACGGCGAGCTCGCCGGTGCCGCCGTCCACGCCGACCACGGTGCCGTCCGGGACGTCCATGATCCCCTTGCAGGCCACCACGGCGGGCAGGCCCCTGCCGCGGGCCAGGATCGCGGTGTGGCTCGTCGGCCCGCCCCGCTCGGTCACCAGCGCCAGCACGTCCGGGCCCAGGCCCGCGGTGTCGGCGGGGGAGAGGTCCTCGGCCACCAGCACGTACGGGTGGCCGGGGGAGGGGAGCCCCGGCATGGGGAGGCCGAGCGCGAACGCCACGGCCCGGTGTTTGAGGTCGTCGAGGTCGGCGGCGCGCTCGGCCAGGTAGCCGCCGAGCGCGGCCAGCGTGTCGCGGTGCTGCGCGAAGGCCGCGTCCAGGGCGTGGGCGGCGTCCATGCCCGCCCGGGCCCGCTCCTGGGCGTCCTCCAGCAGCATCGGGTCGTCGGCGATCATGGCCAGCGCCTCGAGGATGTCCGCCGCCTCCCCTGAGGCGTCGGCGGCGCGGCGGTTGAGGTCGGCGGCGACCGCCTCCAGGGCAGCGGCGACGGCGGACGCCTCGGCGGCGGGGTCGGTCCCGGAGTCGGTCCGGGGGCCGGTGGCGGCGTCGGTGCCGGGGCGCGGCGGGGGCAGCGTCGGAGGGGCGGCCATCCGCATCACCGGCCCCGCCGCCCGCCCCCGGCTGACCCCGAGGCCGATCAGGCGCCCGCCGGCACCCGCCCAGGGACCGCTGCCCGACGGGGCCAGGTCAGGACGGCCGCTGTCCGACGGGGCCGGGTCGGGACGGCCGCTGCCCGGCGGGGCCGGGTCGGGACGGCCGCTGCCGGGAGGGGTCGGGTCAGGCATCGAGGGCCTCTTCCGCGTCGAGGTCGCGTGAGAGCAGCGCCACCAGCGAGTCCAGCGCCTCCTCCGCCCCCGGTCCGTCCGCCTCCAGCGTCACCTCAGCGCCGTGCGCGGCCCCCAGCGACAGCACGCCGAGCATGCTCTTCGCCGGGACCGCCTTCTCCCCGAGCCGCACAGTCACCGGCACCCCCAGCCGCGCCGCCGCCTGCACGAACAGCTTGGCCGGCCGGGCGTGCAGGCCGCTGGCAGAGGCCACGATCACCGTTCGCTGTGCCATCTCGAACCTCCTAGGGCTCAATAGTGACCTTGATGGCCGCGCCCCTGCTGACGAGGTCGATCCCGTCGAGCGCCCGGGGCAGCGGCAGCCGGTGGGTGATGAGGTCGGACACCACCACGTCCCCCGAGGCTACGAGCCGCAGCGCCTCGGCGTTGTGGGCGGGACTGGAGCCGTTGGCGCCGACGATGGTCAGCTCCCGGTAGTGCACGAGGTTGGAGTCCAGGGTGACGAGCGGGTCGTCCTTGGGCAGGCCGCCGAAGAAGCTGATGCGCCCCTGCCGGGCCGCCATCCGTACCGCCTGCGCCTGTGCCGCCCCCGAGGCCGCCGCCGTGATCACCACGTCGGCGCCGCGCCCGCCGGTCAGCTTGAGCACCTGCTCGACCGGGTCCGCGTCGATCGCCGCGTCCGGGCGTACCAGCTCGGCGGCCATCGCCAGGCGCTGCGGGTTGACGTCCACGAGGAAGACGCGGGCGGCGCCGCGGGCCCGCGCGAGGCGTACGTGCAGGCAGCCGATCGGGCCCGCGCCCATCACCACCACGTCGTCGCCCGCCCCCACGCGCGCCAGCGACTGCCCGTTGAGCACGCAGGCGAGGGGCTCGGCCACCGACGCCTCGGCGAAGCCGACGCCCGGCGGGATGGCGTTGACGCCGTTCACGGCCAGCACCTTGGCCGGGATCACCATGTACTCGGCGAAGCCGCCGTCGTAGTGGTAGCCCATCGACTCCTGGTTCGGGCAGACGGTCAGGCGGCCCCGCCGGCACTCCGGGCAGGTGCCGCACGGGATCGCGGCGATCACCTGCACCCGCTCGCCCGTGCCGACGACCTCGCCGGCGATCTCGTGGCCCATCACGCGCGGCGGCCTGATGTGGTGGTGCCCGAACTTGAGGATCTTGGCGTCCGTGCCGCACGTCGAGCAGTTCCGTACGCGGATCTTCAGCTCGCCGGGCCCGGCGACGGGCTCGGGCGCGTCCTCGATCCGGATGTCGCCGGGAGCGTGGAATCTGGCGACTTTCACGCTGTGAGCTCCTTCATCACTTGTGAGACTTCGGTGGCCTCGCGCAGCGTCCTGGCGCGGTCGGGGTCGAGCAGGATCTCGGCCAGGGCTGCCAGCAGCGGCACGTGCCCGTCATTCTTGGCCGCGATGCCGACGCAGAGCGTGACCTGCTCGCCGTCCCAGTCGACGCCGCCGGGGAAGCGCACCACGCAGATGGCGTCGCGCCTGACGTCCTCCTTGGAGGCGTTGGTCCCGTGGGGGATGGCCACGCCCTCGCCGACGTACGTGGAGATCGTCCGCTCCCGTTCGAGCATCGCCTCGACGTACGGCTCCGCGACCGCTCCCACCTCGACCAGCGCCCGCCCGCACCGGCGGATGGCCGCGGCGCGGTCGGGGGCGCTCTCGTGCAGCAGCACGGCCCGCGGGTCGAGCAGGCCGTCACGCATCGACGGTGCCGCCGTTCTTGATGGTGTTCACCAGCCGGGTCACCGCCGGGTCACCGAGGAAGATCTGGAACGGGACCAGGACCTTCCCGGGGGCGGCGGCCCTGGCGCGGGCGGCCAGCCCGGCGTGGCACAGGACCACGTCGGCGTCGTCGGGGATGGAGTTGACGGGTGTGTGCTCGACGCTGACGCCGGTGTCCTTGAGCTGCTTGCGCAGCGTGGAGGCGAGCATCACGCTGCTGCCCATCCCCGCGTCGCAGGCCACGATGATCTTGTGGATGTCCTTGCTGTCGATGCCGGCCATGGCTCAGGCCTCCCTGTTTGCGGGTTCGGTGGCGGGTGCGGCGGTCCGTTCGGCGGTGGGTGTGGCGGCGGGTTCGGTGGCGGCTTCCTGCGAGCCCTCCGGCTCGCCCTTCCTCTCGCCCCTGCCGAAGCCGAGCAGGATCGCGGCGACGGCGAACGAGACGCCCGTGGCCACGAGGATCCCCAGGCTGGAGCCGAGCCAGCCGCCCTTCGGCGTGACCGCGATGTAGGCGAAGATGCTGCCCGGCGACGGCGTGGCGACCAGGCCCGCCCCGGTGACCATGAACGTGAACACGCCGGCCGCGCCGCCCGCGATGACCGCGAGGATGAGGCGGGGCTTCATGAGCACGTACGGGAAGTAGATCTCGTGGATGCCGCCGAAGAAGTGGATGATCATGGCGGCGGGCGTGCTCGGGCGCAGCTCGCGCGGGCCGAACAGCAGGTACGCCAGCAGCAGCCCCAGGCCGGGCCCCGGGTTCGACTCCAGCATGAACAGGATCGACTTGCCCGTCTCCGCCGCCTGGGCGACGCCGAGCGGGCCGAGCACGCCGTGGTTGATGGCGTTGTTCAGGAACAGGACCTTGGCGGGCTCGATCAGGACGGAGGCGACGGGGAGCAGGTTGTGGCCGATGAGCCAGCTCACCGCGTTGCCCGCGGCCGTGGTGACCGTCTGGACGATCGGGCCGATGCCGAACATCCCGACCACGGCCATCGCGCCGCCCACGATGCCGGCGGAGAAGTTGTCCACGAGCATCTCGAAGCCGGCCTTGGTCCGCTGCTCCGTGAACTTGTCCACATATTTCAGGATCAAGGCGGTGAGCGGGCCGATGATCATGGCGCCGAGGAACATCGGAGAGTCCGTGCCCACCACGACGCCCATCACCGCCACCGCGCCCACGACCGCGCCGCGCTGCCCGTGGACCATCCGGCCGCCGGTGTAGGCGATGAGGATCGGCAGCAGGGTCGAGATGATCGGGCCGACCATCTTGGCGAGCGTCTCGTTGGGCAGCCAGCCGGTCGGGATGAACAGCGCGGTGATCAGGCCCCAGGCGATGAACGCGCCGATGTTCGGCATGATCATGCCGGCCAGATGGCCGCCGATGCGCTGGATGGTGGCCTTGACACCGGTTCCGGTGACCGGGGGAGTGTAACTGTCGGCCATGGACTTGCTCCTTCGGGGGGATGAGCAGTTGATCAGCCGCTGTGCGGGACAAGGGGGGAGACGAGGGGGCGGGACGGGTCGGGCGGGTGGACCGCGACGACGACGGGGTCGATGTCGGCGGGGCCGGGCATGCGGCTGCCGGGCAGGCCGACCGCCGCGGCGCCCCAGGCCAGCGCCCGCGCCAGCGCGTCGGGGCCGCGCCCGCCGCCGGCCAGGAAACCGGCCAGCATGGCGTCGCCGGCGCCGACGGAGCTGCGCGGCTCGGTGACGGCGGCCTCGCCGTACCAGACGCCCTGCTCCTCGACGAGCACCGCGCCGTCGGCGCCCAGGCTGGCCAGCACGGTACGCGCGCCCGCGGCCCGCAGCTTGCCCGCGGCCTCGACCACGTCGCCCAGGCAGCGGATGAGCATGCCGGTGGCGGCGGACAGCTCCTCGAGGTTCGGCTTGACCAGCGCGGGGGCGGCGCCGAGCGCGCAGGCGAGCGCGGGGCCGCTGGTGTCGACGGCCACGTGGATGCCCGCCCCGGCGAACCTGCGGCACAGCCGGGCGTAGACGTCGGCCGGCACCTCGGGCGGCAGGCTGCCGGAGGCGACCACCCAGTCGGCCTCGTGGGCGGCGTCGAGCACGGCGTCGGCGATCGTGTCCAGCTCGCCGGCCGACAGTGCCGTGCCGGGCTCGTTGATCTTGGTGATGGTGCCGTCGGGCTCGGCCAGGGTGACGTTCGACCTGGTGGGGCCGGCCACCGGGACGGTGACCATGTCGAGCCCCTCGGCCGCGAGGAGCCGTACGAGCTGCCTGCCCTCGTCGCCGCCGAACGGCACCACCGCCCGGCTCGCCACGGCGTTGGCCAGCAGCGCGCGCGAGACGTTCACGCCCTTGCCGCCCGGGTCGAGGTGGGCGGCGGCGGCGCGGATGACGGCGCCCCGGTCGAGCGCGGCGATCTCGATGGTGCGGTCGAGGCTGGGGTTCAGGGTCAGGGTCAGGATCACGCCCGGATCACCTCCGGGCCCGCCGCCGCCAGGTCGGCGGCGAGGGCGACGTCCAGCCCGGTGTCGGTGATGAGCACGTCGATCTCGTCCAGCCCGGCGAACCTGGCCAGGTACGTGTTGGTGAACTTCGTGTGGTCGGCCAGCAGCACGCTGCGCTGGGCGGCCTGGACCATGGCCCGCTTGATCGCCGCCTCCGCCGGGTCGGGCGTGGTCAGGCCCCTGGTGAGCGAGCAGCCGTTGGCCGCCATGAAGGCCACGTCCACGTTGAGGTCGGCCAGCGGGCGCAGCGCCCAGTCGTCGACCGTGGCGAGCGTCTTGCCGCGCACCCGGCCGCCCAGCATGATCACGTGCAGGTTGGCGCGGGCGGCCAGGGCGGTGGCCAGCGGCGGCGAGTTCACCACGACGGTGAGCTCGCGGTCGGCGGGCAGCACCTGGACCAGCCGGCCCGTCGTGGTGCCCGCGTCGATGATCACGGAACCGTCCTCGGGCAGCTCGGCCAGCGCGGCCTTGGCGATGCGCTCCTTCTCGGCCGTCATCACCTCGTCGCGGGCGGCCAGCGCGGGCTCGAACCCGAGGCGCTCGACGGGGATCGCGCCCCCGTGCACCCGGCGCAGCACGCCCGCCCGCTCCAGCGACGTCAGGTCGCGGCGGATCGTCTCGGTGGTCACGTCGAGCTCGGCGGCCAGCGTCACCACGTCGACGCGGCCCGCGGCGCGCGCCCTCCGCAGGATCTCCTGCTGCCGCTCCTCGGCGTACATGATGTTGGTTCACCGCCGTTTCGGGTTGGTTTCATCTTTGTTTATACCCGCTTTGTTGGCCGGGTCAAGGCTTGGTAGGTATAGGCGAATGCGAAGCAAGCCCCTGGCCGCCGCGGTCGCGGCCCTCCCCCTTGTCGTCGGGCTCGCCACGCCCGCCCAGGCCGCCCCGCGGGTGCCCGCGGGCACGACGGCGTCGTGGCTGGTGTTCGACCGGCAGGCGGGCAAGTTCGTGGCCACGCGCAACGCGCACCGGAAGTTCCGCTCGGCCTCGGTCGTCAAGATCCTCATCGCGATCGACTACCTGGAGCGGCGCAAGAGCGTGCCGGCCGCCGACGCCCGGCTGCTGAAGGTCATGCTGCGCTCCAGCGACGACGACGCGGCCTCGGCGTTCTGGGACCGCTCCGGCAAGGGGCAGATCATCGTGCGGATGGCGCGCAAGCTCGGCCTGTCCGACACCGCGCCGCCGCCCGCCTCCAAGCCCGGCTTCTGGGGCTACACCTCGCTGAGCGCGTACGACATCGTGCGCACCTACCGCTACCTGCTCGACAGGGCCGAGCCCAGGGTCCGCGACACGATCCTGGGGCACCTGCGGCAGTCCACGCCGTGCGGCACCGACGGCTTCGACCAGACGTTCGGCATCCCCGGCGCGGTGCCCCGGCCGTGGGCGGTCAAGCAGGGCTGGTCCGGGTTCGGCAACACGCCGCCCACGCGGTGCTCCGGCGCCAGGGCGGTCGGGGCGCCCATCTCGTGGATCGCCCAGCGCGCCACCGGCTCGGGCGTGCCCGACTACGGCCGCCCCGTGCTGCACACGACGGGGCTGGTCGGCAAGAACGAGCGGTACGTCATGGCGGTGCTGACGGCGCACCCCGCGGGCGGCACCTGGGCCTCCTCGGTCACCCGCGTCACCAAGCTGACGGGCGAGCTGTACCGCGGCCTCTCCTGATGGCGGGCATGCCGCACGCGACCGGAGGCCGGCGCATCGCCTGGGACGAGGTGCCGGCCGAGGGGCGGACGGCGACCGAGAAGCTGCTCGGAAGCAAGGTGGTCAGCGCGACCAGCCGGCCGAGTTTGCCCCGTTGGGGCGGGGGCAGGTCGGCGTCCATAGGGGGAACCATGCCACTGATCAACGTGAAGGTCATCGAGGGCGTGTTCAGCGACGCCCAGAAGGCCGAGATGGTGGAGAAGCTGACCGACGCGATGGTCGCCATCGAGGGCGAGAACCTGCGCCCGCTGACCCTGGTCATCGTGGAGGAGGTCAAGAGCGGCGACTGGGGCGTCGGCGGGAAGCCGGTGACGACCGCGGAGGTGAGGGCGCTGGCCGCCGGCCTGCGACCCCGATGACCTAGCGGGCCTGGGCCTGCTGTTCCAGGCGCACCTTCTTCGGCACGCACATCCGCCACGCCTCCAGGACCAGCTCCCGCATCTCGGCCGGATCGAGAGCGTCCATGCGCGCCACCACCCAGTTGAAGCGCAGGTCGGACTCCCGCGGCATGAGGAACTTGTCCGGCTCGGCCGCCACCAGCGCGGCGCGCTCCTCCTTCGGGAAGCCGAAGCCCATCAGCGTCTCGTCGCGCGAGAACGCCACATAGACGATCTTGCCTACGCGGAACTTGACCCGGTCCCGGATGAGGTGCTCCGACGAGCGGGGGAGCGTGCGGGCGAACTGCCGTACATCGTCGACTGTGACCACGCGGCAAACGTTACTGGTTGCCCTCCGCGGCCGAAATGTCGGCGAGGGCCGAGTGCGGGTCGCGCTCCAGGGCCAGGTCGCCGAGACTGACGATGCCGACCGCGCGGCCGTCCTCCAGCACCGGCAGGCGGCGGACGGCGTGCGAGCGCATGATCCGCACCGCCTGGTCGATGGTGGTGTCGGGATCGATGGCCTCGACGTACGGGCTGCACGCCTCGCGTACCGGCGTCTGGGGGGACTTCTCGGCCGCGACGACGCGCACGGCGATGTCGCGGTCGGTGATGATGCCCTGGATCCGCCCGTTCTCGTTGACGATCACGGCGCCCGTGTCGTGGTCGCGCATCAGCGCGGCCGCGACGCACACCGGCTGGTCGGCCTCGACCGCCGCCGGGTGGGACGTCATGACCTCTGCCACGGTGTCGGCCATGGGAAGCCTCCTGCCTGATCGGTCCGGCCGACCCCCTACCCGGGCGGATGCGTGGCTCACCCGCCTTTGCCGGGTCTCTGCGTTCGGCTAGAGCGTCTTGGCCGCCAGGCGGATCTCTTCCAGCAGGACGGCCAGGTCCCGCTCGGTGGTGTCCGGGTGCAGGAAGCAGGCGCGCAGCGCGTCGCGGCCGCCCAGCCGGGTGCCGGTGATGAACGCGTTCCCGCGCGCCTGCACCGCGCCCGGGATCGCCCGGTTGAGCGCGTCCAGCCCGTCCGGGTAGGGCCGGTGGCGGAACGCGGTGATCGAGGTGGTGACCGGCGCCAGCAGCTCGAAGTCGGCGGCCTCCTCGACCATGGCGGCGAGCGTGCGGGCCAGCCCGGTCGTGTGGTTCACCAGGCGCTCGACGCCGGAGCGGCCCAGGTGCGACAGCGTGGCCCAGGTCTTCAGCGCGCGGAACGGGCGGGTCTGCTCGGGCCCGTACTCGGAGAACCACCCCAGATCGCCGGCGTTGTCGTCGATCAGGTACGACGGCACCAGGCTGAAGGCGGCCCGCGCCGCCCCCGGCTCGCGCAGCAGGGCGCAGCCGCAGCCCACCGGGACGCCGAGCCACTTGTGCGGGTCGAGGGCCAGCGAGTCGGCCCGCTCCAGGCCCGCGTAGTGCGACGCGGCGCCGTCGGCCAGGACGCCGAGCGCGCCGTACGCGCCGTCCACGTGGAACCAGAGCCCGTGCTCGGCGGCCACGTCGGCGATCTCGTCGAGCGGGTCGACCGCGCCGGAGTTGACGGTGCCCGCGCTGCCCGCCACGCAGAACGGCCGCAGGCCCTTCCCCAGGTCCTCCTCGACCATGGTACGGAGCGCGTCCACGTCCATGCGGTACGCGCCGTCCACCGGGACCACGCGGACCTGCCGCGATCCGAGGCCGAGGAGCTGGGCGGCCTTGTGCAGGCAGCTGTGGCCCTCCTCGGTGACGTACATGACCATGGGCGGCCGCCCGGACAGGCCCTCCTCGCGGGCGTCCCAGCCGTCGGCGAGCGCGGCCCGCTGGCGGGCGGTGGCCAGGCAGATCACGGTGGCCACGGAGGCGCCGCTGGTCAGCAGCCCGCCACCCGGCGGGTGCGGGAACCCGACCAGCTCGGCCAGCCACCGCACCACCGCGCGCTCCAGATGGGGGCCGGCGTGGTCGCCGCCGGCGCAGCTCGGGTTGAGGGCGGCGGCCAGCGGCTCGACGAGCACGCCCGCGGGGTTGGGCGGGGAGTTCACCCAGCCGAAGAAGCGGGGGTGGCCGTTGCCCATGGGATACGGCAGCACATGCGCACGGGCGTCTTCGAGCAGCTCGGCGAGGGGTCGCCCGCGCTCGGGCAGCTCCTGGCCACTCAGCCAGACGCGCTCGGCCTCCGGCACCGGCTGCCACACGGGTCGCTCGGCGAGGCCCGACAGGTGCTCGGCGGCGATCGCCGCCGCCGCGGCCACGTCGGTGGGACGGAGGTCAGCCATCGGAGGGCTCCTTCCAGGGTTCGTGCTGTCCGGCGCCGCCCAGCTCCATGGCCAGGTAGTAGACGCAGTCGTCGGCTCCGTCGTTGGCGAAGGCGTGGCGGCAGTCGCCCGGGTAGTAGGCCGAGTCGCCGGCCGCCAGCTCGTACGGCCTGCCGTTGATCGTCAGCCGCAGGCTGCCGCGCTCGACCGCGAGGTACTCCCGCGACCCCGGCGCGTGCGGCGCGAACTCGCCCGCGTCCACGCCGGGCCCGAGGGTCGTCCGCATGAACTCGAACTCCACGTCCCCCAGCACCGGCGACAACACGCGGCGCTCCCAGCCGGACGGGTCGCGCAGGACCCGCTGCTCGGCGTGGCGCAGCACGCGCATCGCCGAGTGCGCCGGCTCGTCGAGCAGCCGGGCGATCGACGTGCCGAGCGCCGTGGCCAGCCGGTCGAGCACCAGCACCGTCGGGGTCTTGGTGCCCCGCTCGACCTCCGAGACCATGCTGCGGCTGATGCCGCCCAGCGCGGCCAGCCGTTCGACGGTCAGCCCGCGCGCCCGCCGCTCCGTGCGGATCCGCAGCCCGAGCTCGGCCATCGACAGGCCGCTCGACAGGACCCCTTCGCCTTCCATTCCTCCACTATAGCGATGCTTTGTCTGCGATAGTGGAGCGGGCCTCCTCATAGGAGGCCAGCACCCGCTTGCGGCGTTTGGCGGGAAGGCGGTCGATGTACAGGTAGCCGTCGAGGTGGTCGGTCTCGTGCTGGAGGCAGCGGGCCAGCAGCCCCGTCCCCTCGACCGTGACGGGCTCCCCGGCGGCGTCGAACCCGTGCACGGTGGCGTGGTCGGGGCGGGGGAGCGGCGCGTACTGGCCGGGCACCGACAGGCAGCCCTCGTCACCCGCGTCGAGGTGGCGCTCGCCCACCCCGGGGAGCTCCAGGGTGGGGTTGACCACGACGCCCTTGTGGTGCTCGCCGTCGGCGTCCGGGCAGTCGTAGACGAACACGCGCAGGGCCACGCCGATCTGGTTGGCGGCCAGGCCCACGCCCTCCGCCGCGTACATGCTCGCGAACATGTCCTCCACCAGCGCCGCCAGCGCGTCGTCGAACCGGGTGACCGGCTCGCACGGGTGATGCAGCACCGGATCTCCGACGTGCACGATCGGCCGGACCTCTCCCACGACCAACGCCTCTCTCCGAAATTGCGAACGTTGCGCAACAGAGTTTACGGTCTCTCGATGTCTCAATATTCAAGACATTTCTTCTTGAATCGTGAGACAACGGCTAGAGTGATCGGCGTCGGAGCGAAACGAAGGAGTTTGCCGATGGACGCCGTCTACACGCATGGCCACCATGAGTCCGTGCTGCGCTCGCACCGCTGGCGCACCGCCCAGAACTCGGCCGCGTACCTGCTGCCCCACCTCAAGCCGCACATGAAGGTGCTGGACGTGGGCAGCGGCCCCGGCACGATCGCCGCCGACCTGGCGGGCCTGGTCGGCCACCTGACGGCGTCGGAGGTGAGCGAGCAGACGCTCGAGCTGTCCAGGGCCGAGATCGCCGCCAGAGGGCTGGACAACGTCGACTTCGCCGTCGCGGATGTGCACGACCTGGACTTCCCCGACGACACGTTCTGCGTGGTCCACGCGCACCAGGTGCTGCAGCACGTCGGCGACCCGGTGCGGGCGCTGCGGGAGATGCGCCGGGTGACCAAGCCGACGGGGTACGTGGCGGCGCGCGACAGCGACTACGCGGCCTTCGCCTGGTATCCGCTGCTGCCGGAGCTGGAGGAGTGGATGACGCTGTACCAGAAGCTCGCGCGGGCCAACGGCGGCGAGCCGGACGCGGGGCGGCGGCTGCTGTCCTGGGCCAGGGCGGCGGGCTTCACCGACGTCACCGCCACCTCCTCGACGTGGTGTTTCGCCACGCCGGAGGACCGGGCCTGGTGGGGCGGGATGTGGGCGGACCGGATCCTGCGCTCCGCCATGGCCGAGCAGGCGCTGTCGACCGGCGCCGCCACGGAGGCCGACCTGCGGTGGATCTCGCAGGGGTGGCTGAAGTGGGCCGAGGCCGAGGACGGCTGGCTGTCCATCGCCCACGGCGAGATCGTCTGCCGCGCCTGACGGCACCCGCCGCCGCGGGTCAACGGGCGCGCGTCAACGGGTGCGGTCGCGTCAACGGGTGCGGTCGCGTCCCCGGACGCGCGTCTCCGGCACGTGCGGGGGTCAGAGGCCCAGGGTGCGGGCCCGCTGCCACTGGGGGTCGCGGTAGAGGACCATGTCCGAGCCGATCATCTCGTCCGGCGCCGACAGCATGGTGATCTCGCCCGCGGCCTGCATCTCCAGCAGCAGGTCGCGCACCCGCGGGCCGACCGGCAGCCGTCCGGCGGGCAGCCCCATCCCGGCCCGCACCGCGTCGGCGGCCTCCGACAGGTGGAACGGCCCGTCGAAGTTCGCCACGATCCCGCGTACGACGGCGAGCGTGATGCGGTGCTCGGCCTCGGCGTAGGCGAGCTGCCAGATGACCTGCTCCTTGCGGCCCCCGGTGGCCGCGCACGCGCTGCAGCCGTGCGTCAGCCCGGGCGCCATTTCCTCCTGACCGGATCCGAGGCAGACCGAGCACAGGCCGTTCTCGGCGGCGTGCAACTCGGCCGTCATCCGCCCGGCGAGCACGGCGCCGCACTCGCAGGCGAACGCCTCACCCAGGATGCCGGTCTGCGGGAAGATCGCATGCGTCGTCACCGGGCCGACTCTACCGCCGCCCGCCGCAGTCCCGGGCACCCGGCGCCCCGGGCCGTCCTCGGGTCCACCGGCCTCGCCCACCGGCCTCGCCCACCGGCCACGAGCGCCGGCCACGCGCCGCCGCTGGTCAGCCGCGCAGAACCGCGAGCCCGTGCAGCCGTCGCGCCGCCGCTGGTCAGTCGCGCAGGTCCGCGAGCCCGTGCAGCCGTCGCAGGGCCTTGCGGGCCGCGGCGGCGACGCGCTCGTCGGGGTGGTGGTCGATGAGCGCCCGCAGTACCTGCCCCGTCCACGGATGGTCCCCGAACGCCAGGATCGCGATCGTCCCCGCCTGCTCCTCCGCGTCCATCCCCATGGCGATCGACTCGATCACCTCGCCCGCCTCGCCCCCGAACTCCAGCAGGGCCGCCGCCATGTCCACGAACACCCAGGCGATCTCCTCCGGGGCGGTCGGGCGGTCCTCGCGCTCCGTCCTGGTGGCGATCACCGCCCCGAGCCCGGGCTCCTCCAGCAGCCCGGCCAGCGCCCGCTTCCCGTCCTCGCCGAAGTCCGACGACAGCAGTTCCACGCCGACCGCCCGGCTGAGCGGGCTCACCGTGGCCAGCGCCGAGGCGATCTCGGCCGCCGCCGCGTCCGTGTCCCGGCCCTTGAGCCACCCGGCGAGTTCCTCGCCGCGTTCCGTCTCCGGGTAGGAGCGCAGGCCGTGCAGCAGCGTCGCGGCGTCGGCGTCCACGAGCGACCCGATGACCGGCACCTCCTGCCCGGTGGTCTCCGCGATGACCAGCCGCGCCGCCCACAGGCCGAGCCAGCTCAGCGTGTACGGCTCCGCCTGGCGTACCAGGCCCAGCCCGGTCAGCTCCTCGGGCACCTTGCCCGGATGCGGCTCGCGCGACAGGAACATCCTGATGAGCTCCAGCAGCAGCCCCTCGTCGGCGGCCAGCCGTTCGCGGCAGTGGTCCGCCCAGAAGGCCAGCACCTCCGCGTCGGAGCCCTCCGGCTTCAGCTCCCCGGCCTGGGGAGCGGCACGGACGGCCGCCGCGAGGGTGGCCTCCTCGGGCAGCCGGATCGGGGGCTGCAGGGGCAGGGCGTCGTCGTCGTAGGACCTCACGAGCCCATCCTGTCGCGATATTTCCGCTACAGTGCCCTCTGACGCCGAAAAGTCGGAAGAAAGGAGGCGATGAGATGCTCGGCACTACTTTGGGCGCTCACTGCGCCCGCTTCTACTTCTCGGAGGAAATGTGTTGTTCCGTACCGCGGTCGAGGATGATCTAGACCGCCTGCTCGGCTGCGTCGTCGACGAGTCCATCAGCTGGGCGCATCCGGAACGCCTGCTCTCGTTCCTGGAGAGCGGCAACTATCGATACGACCGCATCTGGCTCGCCGTCGCCGACGACGGCGAGATCCTGGCCCGCGCCGTCTGGTGGGGCTTCCCCGACGGGGACAAACCACTCGCGCTCGACTGCGTCTACGTCCATCCGTCGGTGGACGATCGCGTGGGGCTCGCCGCCGAGCTGTTGCGCCGCGCCCACGACGCGTACGGGCAGGCGATCGAGTACCACGTGTTCGTCACCAACGGCTGGCGCGACCACCCGAAGGCCGCGGCGGCCATCGCCTGGCGCTGGGAGGCGGCCGGCCGTGCCGGGCTGACCGAGGAGCTGGAACGGCTCCGCTACGAATGGACGGCCGGTCCCGTCCCCGAGCCGTCCGACCGGCTCGTCTTCCGCGGTGAGGACGACGACGAGGTGTTCGTGGAGGCGTTCCGCCGGGTGGCCGTCGGGACGCTCGACTTCCACACCCGGCAGGCCCTGGTCACGATGGACCCCCTGGAGCAGGCGCGCGAGGACGTCCGGGACAACCGGTCCATGCCGGGCGACCGGTCGTGGTGGCGGCTGGCCTACGACAAGAGCGGGGACCTCGTCGGGGTCGCCCTCCCGTCGGCCAACAACGGCGGACCCGTGGTCGGCTACCTCGGCGTGGTGCCCGAGCACCGGGGCCACGGGTACGTGGACGACCTGCTCGGCGAGATCACCCGCGTCCACGCCGAGCACGGCGTCCAGCGGATCCAGGCGGACACCGACTCCGGCAACGTGCCGATGGCCAGGGCGTTCGAACGCGCCGGGTACCACAACTTCGCCATCAGGCTCGTCCTGTCGGCGAATCCCGTGAACGCGTGATGCGGGCGGGCCGTCGCGTACGAGATCGTCGATCCCATGACAGGGGACATCGACAAGCTCGATCTCGAGGCGTACCTCGCCCGGATCGGACACGACGGCCCGCTCGCGCCGACCTATGAGACGCTGCGCGCGCTGCACCTGGCGCACGTGCGCTCCATCCCTTTCGAGAACCTCGACGTGGTCCTCGGCCGGGGTGTCGCCCTCGACGTGGGCAGCCTGCAGGACAAACTCGTCACGGGCGGGCGCGGCGGCTACTGCCACGAGCAGAACCTGCTGTTCGCCGCCGCGCTCGAACGCCTCGGCTTCGCCCTGACCCGACACCTGGCCAGGATCCGGCTGGGCCGGCACCACCTACCGCGCTCGCACGCCACGCTCACCGTCGAGGCCGACGGCCGCACGTGGCTGGCCGACGTGGGCTTCGGCGGGGAGGGGCTGGTGGTGCCGATCGCCTTCGAGGACGGGGCGACGGTCCGCTCCGGCCCGTGGGAGTGGCGGCTGGGTCGGGACGGCGACTTCTGGGTGCTGCACGCGGGCCCGACCGAGCTGTACGCGTTACGCCCGGACGAGCCGCACTATCCCAGCGACTTCGAGGTCGCCAACTTCTACGTCGCCAACAGCCCCCGCTCGCCGTTCGTCCATCACGTGATGGCCCAGCGCACCACGGCCGACGCCCGCGTCCGCGCCGAGGACCTGGCGGCGAGCACGGCCGCGGAACTGGCCGAGGCGCTGCGCGAGCGCATAGGGATCGAGATCACCGAGGAGGACGCACAGGAGCTGCTCCCCCGGCTGCGGGCCGACCTCCCGGGCTGACCTCCCGGGCTGACCTCCCGGGCTGACCTCCCGGGCTGACCTCCCGGGCTGACCTCCCGGGCTGACCTCCCGGGCTGACCTCCCGGGCTGACCTCATCGGCCGGGCTCGTGCGCCAGCACCTGCCTGGTCAGCTCCACCCGGCTGTTGACCCCCAGCTTGGCGAACGCGTGGCGGAGGTGGCTGTCGACCGTGTGCGGCGACAGGAACAGGGCGGCCGCCGCCTCCCGGTTCGTCATGCCCCGGGCGACGAGCCGTACGACGCGCAGCTCGGAGGCCGTCAGCGCCGCCCACCCCCGCCCTGCCGCGCCCCGCCGCACCTTCCCCGTGGCGGCGCCGCACGCCCGGTAGACCTCGAGAGCGTCCTCCCGGCGCCCCGCCTCCTCCAGGGCCGCCGCCAGCCCGAGCGGCCGCGGGGCGTCGCGGTACAGCTCGATGGCCTCCTCCAGCCTGCCCTCGGCGTGCGCGAGCCCGGCCGCCAGGGACGTGACGCCGGGGTTGCGGCGTGCGAGGTCCCGCGCGCACGCGAGCACCCGCGGATCGCCGCGCCACCGCGCCGCCGTCCACGGCTCCTGCACGATCAGATACGCCAGCGCCCCGCCATAGGACGGGCCTGCGGGCGAGCCTCCAGGCGGCGCGGCCTGGCCCGTCGCCTCGTCGAGGAGCTCGCGCCGCCACCGCAGCTCCTCGAACACCAGGCCGGGCCCCTCCCCGGCCAGCTCGCGGCCCCTGTCCAGGTGTACCCGCGCCGCCTCCGTCTCCTCCCGGAGAAGCGCCACGTGGCCGAGCACGCCGAGCAGCGCCGGGGCCAGCGCCATCGCCGAGAGCTGCCCGGCCACCCGCAGCCCCGCCTCGGCCTCGGCCGCCGCGTCGTCGAGCCGCCCCCAGGCCAGCAGCAGCCCGGCCCTGAACCGGTGCAGCAGCGGCAGCGCCCACGCCGTACCCAGCCGCCCGGCCTCCCGTTCGACCACCGCGTACAGGCCCTCGGCCTCCTCGAACCGATCCAGCGCCGCCATCGCCGCGCCCAGCCACAACCGCGGATGCCGGTGGGCCGCCTCGCCGCCCGCCGAGTCGGCCAGCTCCACCGACCGTCCGGCGTGCCGCAGCGCGCCGTCGAGGTCGCCCCGGAACAGCGCCACGGTGGATCGCGCCTCCAAGCCCACCACCTGGGCGAACACCTCGCCCTCCGCGACCGCTCCGGCCGCCGCCTCCTCCGCCGCGTCGATCTCGCCGGTCATCATCAGCGCATGGGCCCGTACGGCCAGCAGCCGCGCCCGCTCCCGGACCGGCACGCCCGGGCGGCCCAGCACCCGGCCGGTCCGCCGGATGACGCCCCGGTCGTCGCCGGCGTGCTTGAGCGCCTCGGCCAGCCCGAGCGCCACCCCCGCCTCCTCGGCCGCCGTGAGCGGGACGCCGAGCGAGTCGGCGAGCTCCCGGGCCTCGCCCAGCCGCCCCGCCGAAGCCAGCAGCCGCACGGCCCCGGCCACCAGCCCCGCACCCTCCGCGATCTCCGGCCCGGTGTCGCGGGGGCGGGCCAGTTCGAGGGCGCGCAGCATCAGGTCGGCGGCGGCCGAAGGGGCGGTGGCCGTCATCTCCCCGGCGGCCGCCCGCAGCTCCCGGATCGCCGCCACGTCCCCACGGCGGGCGCCGTGCCTCAGGTGCTCGGCCAGCTCGGCGGGCGGCCGGCCCTCGGCCCGCAGCACGGACGCCGCCTCCCGGTGCAGCGCCGTCCTGATGGGCGCGCCGAGCCCGCCGTAGACGGCCTCGCGGATGAGGTCGTGCCGGAACGCCAGCCGATCCCCCTCACCGACGAGCGCACCCGCCCCCACGGCCTCCTCCACGCGCCCGACCAGCGCCCCCGCCGTCACCCCCAGCACCCCGGCCGCCTCGTGCACCGTGAACGGCCGCCGCAGCACGGAGGCCGCCTCCAGCAGCCGCCGGGCCTGCGCGGACAGGTCGCGCAGCCGCCTCTCGACCGCCGCCACGAACCCGGCGGGCAACTCCACCCCGCCACCCGCCGCGCCCACGATCGGGTCCGCGATGCCCGCCACGACCTCGGCCACGCCGCCGCGCACCGAGATCCGGCCCTCGGCACGCAGCCCCGTCAGCACCTCCTCCAGCAGGAACGGGTTGCCGCCGCTGCCCCGTACCAGCTCCAGCACCGACGGGCCGGGTTCGGCGCCGAGCAGGCGCGCGCTCAGCTCGGCCGCCTCCTCCGGGCCGAGCGGAGGCAGCGGCACGCGCCCGGCGCCCTCCTCGACGAGCCGGTCGACCGCCTCCTGCTCGGGGAGCGGCCGCCGTCCCAGCAGCCACACCACGGGGGACCCGGCCAGCCCCGGCACGAGCTGCCGCAGCGCCAGGCAGGTCAGCTCGTCCGCCCATTGCACGTCGTCCAGGACGATCGCCAGCGGCCGGGAGCGCGTGAAACGCTCGACCGCCTCGCCGACCCGCTCGATCAGCCGGAACCCGCCATCCCCGAACCCGGCGCCCAGCGGCCCGTCACCGGAGGCGAGCGGGCGCAGGAGGGTGGACAGAGGGGCCACCCGGTCCAGCTCGGTGGCGCGGCCGAGCGCCACCGCCGTCCCGCGTGCCCGCGCCCGCCGCGCGGCCTCCTCCAGCAGGCGGCTCTTGCCGATGCCCGCCGGCCCCTCCACCACGACGCACCCCGACCCCGCCGCCAGGACCCCGTCGACGACCCCGAGCGCGTCCTTCCTGCCCACCAGCTCCCGATCTGCCGGCGTCACGTCCGGCAGTCCCGCCCGCGCACCCGCGCCCGCACCACCAGGTCGTGCAGCGCCGCCTCCGCCGTGGCCCGCCAGGGCAGGGCGGAGGAGTCACGCGCCTCCTCCAGCGCCGCCGTCATCCGCTCCACGTCCGCCTCCAGCCCGAGCGTGGCGGGCGCGCGCACGTGCTCGGCCTCCACCTTGGCGGCGACCAGGTCCGGCAGGTACGCGGGCCCGTAGGCGTACAGGCGCGTCAGGTCGGCCTCCAGCTCGCCGGTGCGCATGAGGTGCGTCCCGGTGGCCAGCACGCGGAAGGTGTAGAGCAGTGGCTTCAGCTCCAGGCGCTTGGTGAACAGCCGCCACTGCGTCCGCGCGAACCCCAGATAGTGGTGGGCGTGGTTGCGCGTCAGGCAGCCCGGGGCCAGCGCCACCAGCTCCCCGTGCACCGGCGACGACGCCACGACCAGCGGCGACAGCAGCTGCTCCAGCACATAGCCGTTGCGCCCCAGCAGTAACCGGCAGAACTTGGCCAGGTCGTGCGTCACCAGGTCCACCTCGACGCCGTCCCGCGTCCACATCCGCTCCAGCGTCCCGGGCCCGTGCCGCAGCCCCGCCACCTCCTCCACCGGCAGCACGTGCACGCCGCGCAGGTCCACGTCCGAGTCCACCGAGGGGAACCCGTACAGGTGCGCCCCGCTCACCGTCGCGAACACCAGCGGGTACGGCTGCTCGCCGGGGATCTCGGGAAGCCACTCGGGCAGGTTCACAGGTGCTCCTTCCGCACGCCGACCAGGAACTCCTCCACCCGCTCCCGGTCCGGCCGCTCGGGCAGCACGCTGCCGGCCGCGGCCACCTCGGCGGCCAGCTCGGCCCGCCAGGCGTCCACCTCCGCCCACGGCACCTCGCCGCGCCGGATCGCCAGCAGCCGCTCCCGGTACGGCCCCACCTGGACCAGGGGCTCCCCGTGGCGGATCAGGTGCAGGCCGCTGAGCAGCAGCCGGATCATGTGCATGGCCTGCTTCCACTTGGGGGCGGCCGGGTCGATCCGGCGGAACTGCGACTCGGCGTAGCCGGCGAACGACTGCCGCGCCCGTTCGGACAGGAAAGCCGGGCGCAGCTCGCGCAGCCGGCGCCCGGCAGGCGTGATCACCTCCACGATGGGGGACCACAGGCACTCCAGCGCGGTGGGGTTCGCCTCCAGGGCGAGGACGCAGAAGCGCTCCACCTCCCACGAGAACTGCTCGGGCAGCGGCCCGTCCCGGTGCGTCGCCGGCTTCTCCAGCCGCCAGAACGCGGTCGTCGGCGCCACGAAGACGCCCCGCCGGTCGGTGTCGGAGGTCTCGGTTTCCAGCCCGTACGCCCTCGACCCCATGACGACGGTAAGGATCATGTCATCGGTCACCCGGATATCTTGCGCCATGGGGCCGTGGACTGGTCTGATCGATAAGTGGGCGGTTATGGCGAGGCTTACCGGCGCAGCATCCGGCAACCCGACGAGTTCTGGTCCGAGGCGGCACTGGGGATCTCCTGGGACGTGGCGCCGGCGACCGTGACGGCCGGCGGCCGGTGGTTCCCCGACGGTCGGCTCAACACCTGCTTCAACGCGGTCGACCGGCACGTGGCGGCCGGCCGCGGCGACCAGGCGGCGCTGATCCACGACAGCCCGGTGACCGGGGCGGCCCGCACGTTCACCTACGCCGAGCTGCTCGACCAGGTGGCCAGGACGGCCGGCATGCTGCGCGGCCTCGGCGTGACGGCGGGCGACACCGTGGTGATCTACATGCCCATGGTGCCGGAGGCCGTCGTCGCGATGCTGGCCTGCGCGCGGCTCGGGGCGGTGCACTCGGTGGTGTTCGGCGGGTTCGCGGCCAGGGAGCTGGCCGTGCGGATCGACCACGCCAGGCCCAAGGTGGTGCTCTCGGCCTCCTGCGGCGTCGAGCCGACGCGGGTGGTGGCCTACAAGCCGCTGCTGGACGCCGCGCTGGAGCAGGCCGAGCACCGGCCCGCCAGATGCGTCATCCTCCAGCGGCCGCAGGTTGTGGCCGAGCTCGAAGAGGGCCGCGACCTCGACTGGGCGCGGGCGGTGCGCGAGGCCGAACCGGCCGGGTGCGTCAGCGTGGCCGCCACCGACCCCCTCTACATCCTCTACACCTCCGGCACCACCGGCCTGCCCAAGGGCGTGGTGCGCGACAACGGCGGGCACGCGGTCGCGCTGCACTGGAGCATGTCCCACGTGTACGGCGCCGCCCCGGGCGAGGTCTACTGGGCGGCCTCCGACGTGGGCTGGGTGGTCGGGCACTCCTACATCGTCTACGGGCCGCTGCTGGCCGGCTGCACGACCGTGCTGTACGAGGGCAAACCGGTCGGCACGCCCGACCCGGGCGCGTTCTGGCGGGTGGCGTCCACGTACGGGGTGCGCACGCTGTTCACCGCGCCAACCGCGATCAGGGCCATCAAGAAAGAGGACCCATCCGGCCTTTTCGCGAAAAAGTGGGACCTGTCCGGGTTGCGGTACCTCTTCCTCGCGGGCGAACGCCTCGACCCCGACACCTACCACTGGGCCTCCGACCTGCTCGGCATCCCCGTCATCGACCACTGGTGGCAGACCGAGACCGGCTGGCCCATCGCCGCCAACTGCGTCGGCATCGAGCCGCTGCCGCTCAAGCCCGGCTCGCCCACCAAGCCCGTCCCCGGCTGGGACGTGCGCATCCTCGACCCCGACGGCAACGAGTGCCCGCCGGGCGTGGACGGCGCCGTCACCGTCAAGCTGCCGCTCCCGCCCGGCGCGCTGCCCACCCTCTACCGCGACGAGGCCCGCTTCGCCCGCTCCTACCTGGAGCGCTACCCCGGCCACTACCTCACCGGAGACGGCGGCCACGTCGACGCCGACGGCTACCTCTACGTCATGGGCCGCATCGACGACGTGATCAACGTCGCCGGGCACCGCCTGTCGACCGGCGCCATGGAGGAGGTCATCGCCTCCCACCCCGACGTGGCCGAGTGCGCGGTGATCGGCGTGGCCGACGAGCTGAAGGGCCAGCTGCCCGTCGGGTTCGTGGTGCTCAAGGCGGGCGCCGAGCGCGACCCGGCGGAGATCGAGCACGAGCTGACCGCCCTGGTCCGCGAGCGCATCGGCCCTGTCGCCGCCTTCCGCCGCGCCGTCGTGGTGGCCCGGCTGCCGAAGACGCGATCGGGCAAGATCCTGCGCGCGACCATGCGGGACATCGCCGACGGCAACCCGTACACCACGCCCTCCACGATCGAGGATCCCACGGCGCTGCCGGAGATCGAGGAGGCCGTGAAGCGAACATGACGGCCCGGTAACTTCCGCCAGAAGGCCCGGCCGTACAGCGCATGATGGGACATCCCAGTCCCCGGGAGAAGGCATATGATCGAGACCCCGAGCTACGCCGATGCCCTGAGGATCCTCGGGTGCAAGGACGCCCGGCTCGTCAAGGTGGTCGGGTTCGCCGCGGCGGCGGCGCGTACCGGCTGGGCGCTGGCCGGGGCGGGGCAGCTCGCGACGGGCCTGACCGACATGCGCAACAGCATCGTCGGCTACGGCGAGGACGTCGTGCGGCGCATGCCCGAGCTGAAGAGCGGCGTCGACCGGTTCACCCGCACCCAGCGGCTGGCCGCCGCGCACGCGGTGATCGTCGTCTCGGCCTACTTCGAGGCGCTCGGCGAGGCGAAGCTGCCGTTCACGCTCGACCAGCTCGACCGCGGCGGCAAGATCTCGCACGGCGTGCCGACCGCCGAGCGCTTCGCCCGGCTGGTGGCGAGCCTGCTGCTGGAGCGGCTGCCCACGCCCGAGCCGCACCTGCCCTACTCCGAGACCCGCCTGGCGGTGGAACGTGCCTACCAGCGCATGTCGGAGGCCATGGCCGGATTCGTGGGCGGGCTGAGGGTCTGGGACGAGCTGACGGTCGACGACCAGCTCCTGCTGCCCCGCATGCTGGCCGAGGGGCCGCCCGTCCGCGCGCTGCGCATCTACGACGAGGACTACCGGTCGCTGGCGCTCGACAGCCACGAGTTCGGGGTGCGCAGCCTCGTCTCCGAGAAGCCGCCGCCCGCCACGGCGCTGTCGCGGGTGGCCTGGCTGCTGGCCGAGCTCGCCCCGCCCCGCGTGGGCGACCGTCCCGTGATCCACCTGGCCAGGATGGCCGCCAACGCGCTCGACCAGCCCCTCCTGCACGCCGGGAAGGCGCCGGAGGACGTCTGGCTCCCGCTGCTCGGCGAGGGCTACCTCAGCCCCCGCTTCCGGGTCGCCGAGCTGACCCAGGACGCCGCGCCCGCGCAGCTGAGCTGGTGGGAGGAGCAGCGGTCGCTGCCCGACACCGAGGCGTTCCTGGTGGGCCACCTGACCTCGCTGCGCGCCACCCAGGCGCCCCTGCTCGTGCTGGGCGAGCCCGGCTCGGGCAAGACCAAGCTCACCGAGGTGCTCGCCGCGCGGCTGGCCAGGTCGGAGTTCCTGCCGATCCGGGTCGAGCTGGCCGGCGTGTCCGCGCGGGCGGGCGTCACCGAGCAGGTCGAGCAGGCCCTCGCCACGATGCTGGGGCAGGAGGTGGACTACGCCGAGCTGGTGACGGCCGCCGACGGGGCGATGCCGGTGATCCTCCTCGACGGGTTCGACGAGCTGGTGCAGGGCGGGGTCAACCGCCACGACTACCTCGAACGGGTGCAGGAGTTCCAGGCCAGGGAGGCGGAGCTGGGCCGGCCGGTGGCGGTGATCGTGACCAGCCGCACGGTGGTGGCCGACCGGATCAGGTTTCCCAAGGGGTTGCTGGGGCTGCAGCTCCAGCCGTTCGACGACGACCAGGTCCGGCAGTGGCTGAACATCTGGGGCCAGCGCAACCGCGGCCTGCTCGCCCGCCGCGACCTGAAGCCCCTGCCCGCCGAGGCGGCGCTCGTCCACGGCGAGATGGCCAGGCAGCCGCTCCTCCTGCTGCTGCTGGCCCTCTACGACGCGGGCAGCAACGCCCTCCAGCACGACCACGGCCCGCTCGGGCGCGCCCGCCTGTACGAGGTGCTGCTGCGCGACTACACCGAACGCGAGACCGGCGGCGTGCGCCGGGTGGCCATCGACCAGGAGCTGGTCCTGCTCGGCGCGGTGGCCCTGTCCATGCTGTCCCGCGGCAGGCAGGTCATCACCGACGAGGCGCTCAACCGCGACCTGCCCGCCCTCTGCCAGGGCGGCGAGGACGATCCCGGCGACGACGAGGCCCGCGTCGACTGGGCGCGCAAGGCCACCGAGCGCTTCTTCTTCGTGCGCAGGAACGGGCACGCCTTCCTGCACGCCACGTTCGGTGAGTTCCTGGTGGCCTGGCTGGCCATGTACGCGCTGCGCGACCTCGACCGGCGCCGCCGCCTGGCCGGGGACGAGCCGCTCGCGCTGGTGCAGGCCGTGGACGACGACCTGCTGTACGCGGTCACGTCCCACTCGTGCCTGGCCGAGCGCGGGCCGATCGTCGGGTTCGTCCTGGAGCTGCTGGACGAGGTGCCCTCCGCCGTACGCGAGCGTTGCGTGGAGCTGCTGGCCGGGCTGCTGCGCCGGTCGCTGCACGAGCGGCCCCGCCGCCACTTCACCGGATTCCGGCCGGTACGCCACACGATGACCCGCCGCCTGGCCGCCTACTCGGCCAACCTCACCCTGCTCATCGTCTGCGCGTCCGAGCAGCCGGTCCGCGTGTCGTCGATCCTGTCCGGGCCTGACCACCTGGAGCAGTGGTCCTCGCTCAGCCACCTGTGGAAGGGGCAGCTCGGGCAGGAGGGCTGGACCGGGCTGGTGACCGCCCTGTCGGCGCACCGCGTGTTAGAGGACGGCAAGGAGGACATCGTGCTCGGCGGCACTGAGACCGGCACCGCGACCGGCGGCATGGGCGACGTCGTCGTCGCGGTCGCCACCGGCCACACCGCCCGGCACCGGCGCCTGCTCGACCTGCTGGTCGCGGCGCTGGGGGAGGGGCGCTTCCTGCCCTATCGGGACCGCCTGGCCATCCTGGACGAGCTGGTGCGGATCGTGGCCGTCCGGTCGCCGGCCATGCACCGGGCCCTGGGCGCGATGTGGACCGAGGACGGCGCCGACCACGCGGAGCTGCGGCCGCTCCTGCGCGCCATGCTCGCCGACCCGGCCGACCGGGTGGGCACCTGGGAGCAGCTCGTCAAGGCGGGCATCCCGGAGACGGCGCTCTGGGAGATCCAGGGCCTGGACTGATCACGCGCTCTCGGAGCCGACGGGCAGCTCCACGCTGATCGTCAAACCGCCCTCGTCCCTGGGCGTGGCCGTGACCGTGCCGTCGTGCGCCTCGGTGATCACCCGTACGATCGACAGCCCCAGCCCGCTGCCCCGGTCCGAGCGCAGCCGGTCGCCGTGCAGCCGCCGGAACGGCTCGAAGATCGTCTCGATCTCGTACGACGGCACCTGCAGCCCCGAGTTGGCCACGACCAGCTCGACCCGATCGGCGCGCCGCCGCGTCGTCACCCACACCTCGCCCTTGGCGTGGTTGTGCCGGATGGCGTTCTCCACGAGGTTCTGCACCAGCCGCTCCACCAGCACCGCCTCGCCCTCAGTCGGCGCCGGGTCGAGCAGCCGGTGCATGGTCACCTCGCGCTCGGCCGCCTCGGCCGCCGCCTGGTCGAGCACGTGCTCGGCCACGTCCGCCAGGTCGAACGGCCGCCGGTCCAGCACCGCCTGCTCGCCCTCGGTCAGCGCCAGCAGGCCGTCGATCAGGCGCTCGTGGCGGGCGTTGACCAGCAGCAGCGACTCGCCGAGCCGCTTGACGTCCTCGGTCGCGTCCGGCCGCCGCACGGCCACGTCGACGAGCGTCCGGTTGATCGTGAGCGGGGTGCGCAGCTCGTGCGAGGCGTTCGCGACGAACCTGCGCTGGCCGTCGAACGAGCGCGCCAGCCGGCCGAGCATGGTGTCGTAGACGTCGGTCAGCTCCTTGATCTCGTCCTGGGGGCCGTCGTAGCCGATCCGCTCGCTCAGGTTGTGGCTCTGGGCGACCCGGCGGGCGGTGTCGGTGACGTTCCTGAGCGGGCGCAGCACCATGCCCGCCGTCCGCCAGCCGATCCCGAACGCCAGCCCGGTGCCGGCGAGCACCGCGATCCCCCCGGCGGTGCGCAGGTTGGACAGGACGCTCGTCTGGTAGGTGGCGTGCACCTGGAGGGCGAACTCTCGGGCGAGCTCATATCCGTCGCTGAAACGGTCGCTCGACAGCCAGCTCCATTGATCGTTCTGAATCACAATCGAGGCGGGGGTGAACACGTTCGCCCGGTATTGCAGGCTCGTCCGGACGACGAAGTAGGCGGCGACCAGCGCGAGGGCGGCGACCACGAAGAACACGCCCGCACTGACCAGGGCGAAGCGCAGGCGCATGCTCATGGGATGCGATACCCCGATCCGGGCACGGTCTCGATGACCTGCGGCTCGCCGAGTTTCTTGCGCAGCTTCATCATCGTGGTGCGAACCGTGTTCGTGAACGGGTCGATGTGCTCGTCCCACACCTTCTCCAGCAGCGTCTCCGCCGAGACCACCGCTCCCTGGGCCCGCAGCAGCTCGGCCAGCACGCCGAACTCCTTGCGGGCCAGCGGCACGTACCGGCCCTCCCTGAACACCTGCCGGTGCGCCCAGTCCAGCCGCACCCCGGCCCGCTCCAGCATCGGCGGATCGGCCCGCCTGGCCCGCCGCCCGAGCGCGTGCACCCGGGCCACCAGCTCCTCGAACGCGAACGGTTTGGACAGGTAGTCGTCGGCCCCCAGCGACAACCCCGCCACCCGCGAGCGCACGTCGCTCGCGGCGGTCAGCATGAGCACCCGCACCAGCCAGCCGCGCTCGACCACGGCCCGGCACACCTCGTCGCCGTGCACCTGCGGCAGGTCACGGTCGAGGATCAGCACGTCGTAGTCGTGCACGCCGAGCCGTTCGAGCGCCGCGTCCCCGTCATAGGCGACGTCGACGGCCAGCGCCTCCTCGCGTAACCCCTCGGCGATCGAGTCGGCGAGCATCCGCTCGTCCTCAGCGACCAAAACGCGCACCGTGCCCCCAAAAAGATCTTAAATGCCCGCCAGTCTGGCCTGGCAGGCATAACGCGCGCATAACCAGAATTGGTGACGTTCAGGTTATAGGTGGCGCGCTGGACTGGCCCCCCTGAAGCCGGGATCCGCCCGGCTGTCCCGGGGGAGAAGACCATGGCGCCCACGCTCGCGGGGCCACGTGACCACGGGCTGTTCGGGTGCGTGCTCGCGCTCGCCGCCGCGCTGCGCGTGCTGGTCATGCTGGGGTACGACACGGCGCGGCTCTACTGGTACGACTCGTTCACCTACCTGAACACGGCCGTGCACATGCGGCCGCAGGGCGCGTTCCACCCGGCGGGCTACTCGTGGTTCCTGTGGGCGCTGCGGCCGTTCCGGAGCGTGGAACTCGTCGCGGGGGTGCAGCACGCGATGGGGCTGGCCGTCGGGGTGATGATCTACCTGCTGCTGCGCCGCCGGTCGCTGCCCGCCTGGGGAGCGGCGTCGGCGGCGGTGCCGGTGCTGTTCGACCCGGCGTTCGTGCGCCTGGAGCACGCCGTGCTGTCGGACACGCAGGTGATCTTCCTCATCGTGGCCGCGCTGCTGGTGCTCATGTGGCGTGGGCAGGTGTCCACGCGGGCGGCGGCGGTGGCCGGGGTGCTCCTCGCGCTGGCCGGGCTGACCCGCACCGCCACCGTGCCGCTGCTCGGCCTGGCCGCCCTCTACCTCCCGCTGCGGCGGACGTCGTGGCGCGCGGTCCTCGCCCTGGTGGTGGCCGGAGCGCTGCCCCTGGCCGCCTACGCCGGCTGGTACGCCCAGCACCACGGCAGGTTCGCGCTCAGCGGCTCGGACGGCGTCGCCCTGTGGGCCCGCACCATGACCTTCGCCGACTGCTCGATCATCAAGCCGCCCGCGGACCAGGCCGCGCTCTGCCCGAACGGCACCGTCCTGGACGCCGCCTCCGAGTACGTCTGGGACCCGGGGGCCTCGCTCAACCGCCTGCCCGGCGACCGGTTCACCCACAACGACCTGGCCAGGGCGTTCGCGCTCAGGGCCATCGCCGCGCAGCCCCTGGACTACCTGCGCGAGGTCGTCCGGGACACCTCGCTCGCCTTCACCTGGGAGCCCGTCGCCCACCCGAAGCGCATGAGCCCGACCACGGCCTTCCAGCAGGGCTCCTGGCCGCTGCCGTCCGGCCGGCCCCTCGTGGACCAGGTCAGGAAGGAGTACGACCCGGACATCCGGGGCATGCGGTCCGTCGAGCCGTTCGCCTCGATCCTGGCCGCCTACCCGTACCCGTGGTTCCTGCACGGCACGCTGTTCGGCGTCCTGCTGCTGGCCGGCGGGGCCGGCGCGGTGCTGCGCCCGCGCCCGGCGCTGCTGCCGTGGTCGTTCGCGATGTTCCTGCTCGTGGCGCCGGTGGCTGCCCTGGACTTCGACCACCGCTACGTCCTGCCCGCCATCCCCGTCACCTGCGTGGCCGCCGCCCTGGCCGTGCGGCGGCTGACGCCGAGCCGCTCGGGTGGTTATCCCCATGGCTACGATCATGTTGCGCGCCCGAAGGTGACGGCGAGCGGGTCTCGCGCGTCCTAGAAGGGTGGGGTGGCCGCCGCGGTGCTGGTGGAGGCCGCCGTGACGAGCCCGTACGGTCATGGGCGCGCCCTGCGATCGCCTCCGCGGGTTCCCCCGGCTGACCTTTCCGATGCTGACACTTCGCCGGAATGTTACGTAATATCCGAACATCACGAGCGTTGGGGGCGCCAGGGTGCCAGGACAGAGCGTGGGTGTGGTCGTCGATCCCGGAGTGCCTCCGGAAGTAGCCGGACTGCTGCGTGCCAACGCCCCGCTGCTGTCCAGGGTCAGGGCCGGATGGGTGCCGCCCGCCGAGCCGGCCTCGTCCCGCCGCAAGAGCCCGTCCAGCGCCATGCTCCTGGCCGCGACCCCCGTCGTGGTCGCGATCATGGCCGTCCTGCTCGCCTCGCGGTTCGCGCCGGCCGGGTTCGTGCTGCTCGGCACGTACGTCTTCATCGTCCTCGTCAAGATCGCCTCCATGAGCGAGGTGCCCGAGGACGACCGGCCGCAGGAGCGCGCCGTCTACGAGCAGGCCCGCTGGTACGACGGCCGCTACCTGCTGGCCGAGGACTTCGACCAGGAGGCCAGGGCCGTCCTGGTCAGGGCGCAGCGGGCCATCGGGTCGGTGCTGCGCTCCCATGTCAACGCCGAAGGACTGCTCGACGTCGCCCGCAACGCCGTCATGCTGCCCACCCAGGAGTGGGAGATCGCCCGGCTGCTGGCCAAGCTGTCGGCGCTGCGCCTGGAGCACCGGGAGCTGCTGGCCAGGGGCATCGCGCCCGAGGTGGCCGCGGTGATCGAGCCGCTCGAACGGGCCCTGGTCAACAGCGAGGCCGCCGTCGTCGCCCGGGTGGAGGCGCTGGAACGTTACGCCGGCCACGTGGCCGAGGCCGAGCGCGCCTACCACGCCCGCGGCCAGATCGAGGAACTGCGCGCCCGGCTGCCGCGCTACGAGGAGCTGCTGGCGGAGTCGGGCGCGGACAAGCTGGCCGTGCCCGAGATCGAGCGCCTGGCCGAGGACGCCGACGCGCTGGAACGCACCTTACGGCGCAGCGTCCGGTCCGCCCACGAGGCGTTCCGCTATCTCGAAGGCTGACACGCGGACATAGGATCAAAACGTGCCCGGACGTCATGCGAAGGTGATAGTCGATCCGGCGGTGGCCGACGACGTCGCGGCCCTCTTACGTGACAACCGCAAACTCCTCGTACGCATCCACGCCGGCTGGGTGCCCGCGCACAAGCGCCACCGCCCCCTGGTCGGCATCGTGACCAGGCTGGCGACCACCGGGACCGCCGCCGTGGCGGCCGTCTACGGCCTGGCCCTCTTCGTCGCCGGACGCTACACCCCCTTCGCCGTGATCATGACCGGCGCCGCCCTGCTCGTCGTCAGCGTCCTGCTCAGGCCCCGGCCCGACGCAGAGGTGGAGCGCGCGCACGCGCTGGAGCTGGCCGTCTACGACAGCGCCCGCAGGCACGAGGGCCGTTACGTCGTGCGCGAACAGCTCGACGAGCCCGCCAGGGCCCTCATGATCCGCGCTCAGACCGCCATCGACCAGGTCATGGGTTCCAGCGTCAACGCCGAGGGCCTCCTGGACGGCGTGCGCAACGCCGTCATGCTGCCCGCACAGGAGTGGGAGATCGCCCGCCTGCTGGCCAAGCTGTCGGAGCTGCGGGCCGAGCACGAGGAGGTCGTCTCGGAGGGGCTCACCCCCGAGGTGGCCGCCGTCGCCGAACCCCTCGCCCAGGCGCTCGACAGCAGCCAGCAGGCCGTGATCGCCCGCGTCGAGGCGCTGGAACGTTACGCCGGCCACGTCGTCGACGCCGAGCGCGCCTACCGCGCCCGGCACCAGATCGAACGCCTCAGCGCCAAGCTGCCCCGCTACGAGGAGCTCCTCGCCGAGTCGGGCGCCGACGGATCGTCCGTGCCGGAGTTGAGCCGGCTGTCCGACGACGCCGACCGCCTCGAACAGGCGCTCCGTGACAGCGTCAGCTCCGCGCACGAAGCTTTTCGCCACCTGAGGGGGTGACTTCCCTTAGGATCCGATTTCGTGGCGGATGTGGTGGTAGACCCCGAGGTGCCGCCGGATGACGCGCAGTTGCTCAGGGAGAGCCGGCAGGTGCTGCTCAAGATGCGCCAGGGCTGGGCTCCCGAGCCGAGGCGGGCCATATCGAGCGCGCAGTACCGGATAGTGGCGGCGTTCGGATCGGTGGCGCTCTTCGGAGTGATGGCCGGCAGCGGCCTGGTCGGCCGGGGCCTCGGCCTGCTGATGCTCGTCCTCTTAGGCATTCCCATGATGATCGTGCTCTTCGTCCGCAACGACCTGCCCGACGACGACGAGGAGGAGTACGAGCGGGAGGTCTACGAGCAGCTGCGCTGGTACGAGGGCCGCTACGTGCTCACCGACGACCTCGACGAGGCCTCCGCCCGCCTGCTCGCCCGCGCCCAGCGCGCCATCGCCGTCGTGACCGAGTCCCGGGTCAACGCCGAAGGCCTGCTCGACGGCGTGCGCAACGCGGTGATGCTGCCCGCCCAGGAGTGGGAGATCGCCCGCCTGCTGGCCAAACTGTCCGCGCTGCGCACCAAGCACAGGGAGACCGTGTCCAAGGGGCTCACGCCCGAGGTGGAGGCCGTGGCCGAACCCCTCGCGCGGGCTCTCGACAACAGCGAGGCGGCCGTGCTGGCCCGCGTCGAGGCGCTGGAACGTTACGCCTCCAACGTCGCGGACGCCGAGCGCGCCTTCCAGGCCCACCACCAGATCGAGGAGCTGCGGGGGCGGCTGCACCAGTACGAGGAACTGGTGGCCGAGACGGGGGCCGACGGGTTCGCGGTGCCGGAGCTGGAGCGGCTGGCGCAGGACGCTGACCGGCTGGAGCAGGCGCTGCGGCGAAGCGTCACCTCCGCCCACGAAGCCTTCCGCTACCTCGACCCCTGACCGCTCCCGCCGCACCCCGGCCGACGCCTCCGGACCGCGCGAGGCGCGGCCCGGCGCCCCTCGCCTCCGAAGGACCTCAGCCGGAGTACGGGTCCGCGCTCAGGTGGGGCGGGCGGTTTCCAGGAGGAGGTCGCACAGGGCGTCGGCCGCGTCCACGCGTCCCAGCTTGGCCGACGCCTGGCCCATCGTCTGGCGCAGCCCCGGGTCGGCCAGCAGGGGCATCAGCTCGGCCAGCAGCTGCTCGGCCGTCGGACGCGGTTCCAGCAGAGCCCGCGCGGCCCCCGCCGAGACCAGGTACGCGGCGTTCTTGCGCTGCTCGTCACCCCCGGTGGGGATCAGGGGCACCAGCACGGACGGCTTGCCGATGGCCGTCAGCTCCGAGACCGTCCCCGCCCCGCTGCGGGAGATCACCACGTCGGCCGCGGCGAACAGGTCGGCGAGCTCCCCGCCCACGTACGGCACCGGATGGTAACGATCGGCCAGGTCGGCGGGCAGCGCCACGGCGCGCATCTGGTCGATCCACGCCGGCCCGCACTGGTGCACGACCTGCGCGTGCGGCAGCAGCCGCGGCAGGATCTCCGCGATCAGGGTGTTGACCTGCTTGCTGCCCTGCGCGCCGCCCGTCACGTAGATCAGCGGCACCTCGAACGTCAGCCCGAACAGGTCGTAGGCCGCCGCCCGGTTGCCCTGCAGCAGCTCGGGCCTGATCGGGTTTCCGGTCACCACGGCCTTCGAGCGCGCGGAGGCGGGCAGATACTCCAGCGACGACTCGTGCGACAGCGCGATCCTGGTCGCCAGCCTGGCGAGGATGCGGTTGGCCAGCCCCACGACCGTCGTCTGCTCGTGCATCACCAGCGGCCGGCGGATCAGCTTGGCCGCGACCCCGATGGGCACCGCCACGTACCCCCCGGTCGACAGCACCACGTCCGGCAGGTAGCGGGCCGCGTGCCCCACCGCCTGCAGCACCCCAATCGGGATGCGGAAGACGTCGGCGATGTTGGTGCCCAGCTCCTTGAGGTTCGGACGGCGGCGCAGCTTCCCCGTGGTGATCGCCTTGAAGGGGATGCCGTGCTCGGACGTGATCCGCGCCTCCAGGCCGTTGGCGGTGCCCACCCAGAGCACGTCGTGGGGCACCTGACGCCGCTGGACGGCCGACAGGGTGGTCAGAGCCGGATAGGTGTGACCACCGGTGCCGCCACCGGTGATCAACAGTCGCAGGGTTCGTGACATGCGATCAGACTAGGGCCGCACAGCGGAAACCCGTGTGCCCGGTCGAGGAGTCAGGCGTGTTGGAGGTGCGGGCGGCCACCCGGTAGCGGTTGCAGTAGGAATCGTGACACATGTACGAGCCGCCGCGGATCACCTTGGCCGTGCCCTCCGCGGGACCGGCCGGGTTGTCGGTGAACGCCTCCCAGGCCGTGCCCCACCAGTCGGCCGTCCACTCCCAGACGTTGCCGGAGACGTTGTAGAGGCCGTACCCGTTGGGCTGGAACGACTTGACCGGCACCGTCCCCTTGCTCGGCGCCACCGGGAAGCGGCCCTGCCAGATGTTGCACCGCTGCCGCCCCTTGGGCGCCAGCTCGTCGCCCCACGGGTAGCGCTTGCGCTCCAGGCCGCCGCGGGCGGCCATCTCCCACTCCGCCTCCGTGGGCAGCCGCTTGCCCGCCCAGGCGGCGTACGCGCTCGCGTCGTTCCAGGACACGTGCACGACGGGATGGTTCTGCCGGTCGCCGGCCGACGAGCCGGGGCCCTGCGGCGAGCGCCACGAGGCGCCCTCGACGCCCACCCACCAGGGCGCGCCGGGCACGGTGGCGTCCATCACCCCGCCCGTGGCGAACTGGGCGAACACGAAGGACCAGCCGATCCGCTCGGCCTCCGTGACGTACCCGGTCTCCTTGACGAACGTGGCGAACTGCGCGTTCGTCACGCACGTCGGATCGATCATGAACGGTTCCAGCCGCACCTCGCGCACCGGCCCCTCGCCGTCCTCCGGCCGGCCGTCGGGGTCGTCGCCGCCCATGAGGAAGCTTCCGCCGGGCACGCGCACCATCCCGCGCGGCGTCTCCCGCCGCACGGCGATCACCGGCCGCGCGTACGGCTCCGCGGCGGCCCCGTCTCTGCTCGGCCCACAGCAAGCGCTCAAAAGCCCCCCAAACGTGTCCACGACACCAAGGAAGGGTAGTCCCTGGAGCATGTCCACGATCACCCGGCTGCCCCGGCTCACGGCCGCGGAGACCCTGGCCCTGGCCGCCGCCGTGGCGCTGCCGTCGGTCGCGCAGGGCCCCGTCGCGCGCCGCCCGTTCGCGGTGCGGCTGGCGGAGCTCGCCGACGCCGACGGCCGGGCGATCCGGCTGCTGGCCCGGCTGCGCGCCGGGCACGGCGAGGGCCCGCTGCTGGTGCGGCTGCCCGGACGCGGCTGGATGATGCTGCCGCTGGCCTCGCGCGACGTGCGCGCGGTGCTCGAGGACCGGGCGTTCACCCCGGCGACCAGGGCCAAACGCGGCTCCCTCGGCCACTTCCAGCCCGACGGCGTGCTGATCACCCGCGACCCCGGCCTGCGTGAGCGCCGGCGCGCCCTGAACGACCAGGTGCTCGGCTGCGGATTCGCCCCCTTCGCCCGGGTCGTCGAGGAGGAGGCCGCCACGCTGCCCCGCCACGGCCTGCTGACCTGGCCGCGCTTCCACGCCACGCACTGGCGGATCGTGCGGCGCATCGTGCTCGGCGACGGCGCGCGGGACGACGTGATCCTCACCCGGCAGCTCGACCGGCTGCGCGCCGACGCCAACTGGTCGGATCTGCGCGGGCGCCGTACCGACGTGTTCAACGCCTTCCGGCGCCGGCTGGCCCGCCACCTGGCGCGGGCCGAGCCGGGCAGCCTGGCGGGCGGGCTGGCCCGTGCGCACGCCGCGGCCGACGTGCACCCCGAGGGGCAGGTGCCGCAGTGGCTGTTCGCCTTCGACGGGGGCGCCGCCGCAGCCTACCGGGCGCTCGCGCTGGCCGCCGCCCAGCCGGGGCCGGCGGACCTGCGGGCCACCGTGCTGGAGTCCGTGCGGCTGTGGCCCATCACGATCGCCATCGTGCGCGAGGCCGCCGGCCCGACCGAGTGGGACGTCCCCGAGGGCACGACCGCGATGATCTACAGCCCGTACGTGAACAGGGCCGAGCCCGGCGACTCCTACCGCCCCGAGCTGTGGCGCGACGGCGGCGTCGAGTGGGCGGGCGTGCCGTTCAGCGCCGGGTTCGCGCGCTGCGCGGGGGAGGACCTCGTGCTGTTCACCGCCACCACTCTCCTGGAGGCCGTCCTGCGTGAGCGCTCAGTCAGACCGTCCGTACGCTTGGAGGGGGCACTGCCGGCCATGCTCAACCACTTCCGACTCAGCTTCGCCGTAAAAGCGACATAACGGTAGCGTTTTCCCATGCGACTCGGCGTGCTGGACATCGGCTCGAACACTGTCCATTTACTGGTCGTCGACGCCCACAGGGGCGCCCGGCCCATGCCCGCCTACTCCCACAAGGAGGGGCTGCGTCTCACGGAATACCTGGACAAGGACAACCGGCTGGGCGACAAGGGCATCGAGCGGCTCGGCGCCTTCGTGGCGGAAGCCGTGCACCTGGCCGAGGACAAGGGGGTGGAGGACCTGCTGGCCTTCGCCACCTCGGCCGTGCGCGAGGCGGCCAACGGCGAGGAGGTCCTGGCACAGGTCGAGGAGCGCAGCGGGGTGCACATCGAGGTGCTGTCCGGGCGTGACGAGGCCAGGCTGACGTTCCTGGCGGTGCGGCGGTGGTTCGGTTGGTCGTCGGGGCGGCTGCTGGTCTTCGACATAGGCGGTGGCTCGCTGGAGATCGCCGCCGGGGTGGACGAGGAGCCCGACGTGGCCGTCTCGCTGCCGCTGGGCGCCGGGCGGCTGACGCGTGACTGGTTCACCGCCGACCCGCCGTCCGCCGAGGAAGTGCGCAAGCTGCGCAAGCACGTACGGACCGAGATCGCCCGCACGGTCGGCGACGTCGTCAGGAACGGCGAGCCCGACCGCGCGGTGGCCACGTCCAAGACGTTCAAGCAGCTCGCCAGGATCGCGGGCGCGGCGCCCTCCAGCGACGGGCCGTACGTCTCCCGGCCGCTGTCCAGGCAGGCCATGGCCGACTGGGCGGTCAAGCTGACCACCATGGGCGGCGCCGATCGGGCCCAGCTGCCCGGCGTGTCAGAGGGGCGGGCGGCGCAGCTGGCGGCCGGGGCGCTGGTCGCCGACGCGGTCATGGACCTGTTCGAGGTGGACCGGCTGGAGGTGTGCCCGTGGGCGCTGCGCGAGGGTGTGATCCTGCGCCGGCTCGACATCCTGCCGGGGCGTTTCGACCTGCGCACCGATGGCGCGCTGGAGTAAGGACGATCTATCTCGAAAAATTGGCATAAACCGCTGGGCGCCGGGCATTCTCCGCCGAATGATGGAGGTGCTCGGCACGATCGGCTCCCTCGCCGTCGTGCTCCTGCTCATGGTCCTGTCCGTGCTGGCCATCTCGGTGGTCTCGCTGGCCGTCTTCGGAGGCATGGTCGCCTCGATGCTGACCGACTGGCGCGGCCTGTGGCGACGGCTGACCAGGCTGGCCCGTGGCGGGCCGAAGCTGACGCTCAAGCGCAGCGGGGACACCGTTCCCGCCCGGCTGCGGGCGCAGCTGAGCGGGAGCATGTCCCGGACGCGCCGCCGCTTCCTGCTCGGCGGCGCCCCGTCCAAGGAACACGGGCCCAAGGAACACGGGCCCAAGGAACATGAGTCCAAGGAACGTGGACGCGGCGGGGATCTGCGCGGTTCGCGGATCCGCGGGCATCGCCCGATGGAGCGGCGTACGAGCCTTTGGTGACCGGGGGCCGGTCACATGGCCATGAGGTGGAGCCCGGCGGCCCCCGGCGCGTACCGCAGCCGCTTCTCCAGGCAGACCACCGCGCCGTGCTCGTGCCTGTTGACGAACCGGATGTCGTCGGCGAGCGCGCGCATGATGAGCAGCCCGCGGCCGTGCTCGGCGCCCGGCTCGGGATTGATGATCTTGTTGGGGTCGAAGCCTTCTCCGTTGTCGATGACCTTGATGACGCACCGGTCATCGAGGACGGACGCGCTGACTGTGTAGTCATCGCTTGGCTCGGCGTGCCTGATCACGTTGGAGCACGCCTCGGTGAGCATGAGTTCGATGTCGTCACGGATTTGCGGATCGACGCCGAGGGAACGCAGCGTACCGTCCAGCATCTGTCTTATCAGGGGGACGCTCGCCGCATCCCGGGGCAGTCGGAGCGCTATCGTGGCCTCCACGTGGGGCCCCCTCCTTCCGTCTGGATGCGTGTCCGTCCCCTTCCCTCGTTACAGTGCGTCAATCGTCCCGTTAGAGGTTCAAAGTCCGAAAGCTATGGCTCCAGCAGGCGCATGGCGACCTCCAGGGAGGCCTTTTCGACCTCGTCCTCGGACAGCCGGCCCTCGTCGATCATCCATTTCCCCGCGTGAATCGCGAACAGCGCCGTCGCGCGGCTGACGAGCTCGACAGGCGTGGCGCCGGGCTCGTTCAGCTCGTTCACCAGCTCCATCATCAGCTCGCGGGTCTTGGTGAGCGTCGGATGGTCGCGCAGGGCGGTCTGGTTGCGCTCCAGGAACCTGGCCACCCCGATGTGCTGGGTCCGCCTGATCCCGGCGGCGTAGCGCTCGACCAGCTCGCGCCGCGTCTCCGGCGTCTTCGGCCGGCTCCGGGCCCACGCCAGGAGCTCCTCGAGCTCCACCAGCCGGTTGCCGACCAGGCTCGTGACGATGTCGTCCTTCGTCTTGAAGTGGTAGTACAGGGCGGCCTTCGTCACGCCGAGCTCCTCGGCGATCTCCCGCAGTGATGTCGCCTCGTATCCCTGCTCGGTGAACAGCCGGAGCGCGACTTCCTGGATCCGGGTCCGAGTGTCTTCCCGCACTTCACACCTTTTCGACTTGACGGCCGGCAAGTAAGTATCTACCTTACTCTATGCTTGCCGGGCGGCAAGTAAGCAAGATCCGAAACGCAATGGGGGGTGTCTGGTGGCGGAGGCAGTCGGACGGCGCCGCGAGGTCATGGTCGTTCTGCCGGGACTGATGTTAGCCATGGTCCTGGCGATGCTCGACAACATGATCGTGGGCACGGCCATGCCGCGCATCGTCGGGGAGCTCGGCGGTCTGACGCATCTGTCCTGGGTCGTCACGGCGTACGTGCTGGGCACGACCGTCTCGACGCCGATCTGGGGCAAGATCGGCGACCTGTACGGACGCAAGACCATCTTCATCGTCTCGATCGTCATCTTCATGGTCGGCTCCGCTCTCTGCGGCATGGCGGGTTCGTCGCTGCTCGGCGGGGCGGACGGCGGCATGGCCGAGCTGATCGCCTTCCGCGCGATCCAGGGCCTCGGCGCCGGCGGCCTGATCGTGAACGTCATGGCGATCATCGGCGACCTGGTCCCGCCCCGCGAGCGCGGCCAGTACCAGGGCATCATGGCCGGCGTCATGTCGCTGGCGATGATCGCGGGCCCGCTGGTCGGCGGCTTCATCACCGACCACCTCGACTGGCGCTGGGCCTTCTACGTGAACCTGCCGATCGGCGCGATCGCGCTGGCCATGATCGTGACGCAGCTGCACCTGCCGAAGCTGCGCAACAAGGTGCGCATCGACTGGGCGGGCGCCGGACTGCTGTCCGTCGGCATCACCGCCCTGGTGCTCATCACGACCTGGGGCGGCAACGAGTACGCCTGGGGCTCCTGGCAGATCCTCACCCTCGTCGCGATCGCCGCGGTCACGCTGGCGCTGTTCGTCGCGGTCGAGCGGAAGGTCGAGGAGCCGATCATGCCGCTGCAGCTCTTCGCCAACCGCAACTTCACGCTGATCTCGATCATCGGCTTCCTGCTGGGCTTCGCCATGTTCGGCGCGATCAACTTCCTGCCGCTGTTCCAGCAGATGGTGCAGGGCTCCACGGCCACCAACTCCGGCCTGCTGATGCTGCCGATGATGGGCGCCGCGATGGTCGTGTCGCTGTTCGTGGGCAAGGCGATCACCGTCACGGGCAAGTACAAGATCTACCCGGTGCTCGGCGGGATCGGCATGGCCGCGGGCATGTGGCTGCTGTCCACGATGGACGTCCACACCGCCTCCTGGGTCACCGGCATCTACATCGCCGTGCTCGGCCTCGGCATGGGCTTCCTCATGCAGACCACGATGCTCATCGCGCAGAACAGCGTCGAGCAGAAGGACCTGGGTGTCTCCAGCAGCGCCACCACGTTCTTCAGGTCGATCGGCGGCTCGTTCGGCGTCTCGCTGTTCGGGGCGATCTTCAACAACCACCTCCTGTCGGAGCTGACCTCCCGCTTCGGCGCGCAGGCGGCCGAGCGGGTGGCCAAGAGCGGCGGCAGGATGGACCCCTCCGCGGTCGCCCACATGCCCGCGCAGATGCGCACCGGGCTGCTGGAGTCGCTGGCGACCTCGATCTCCGGCGTCTTCTGGTGGGCCATCCTGTTCGCGGTCGCCGTGCCCGTGCTGGCCGCGTTCGTCAAGGAGATCCCGCTGCGCGGCGGCGCCCCGGCGCCCGCCAAGGACGAGCAGGCCGTCAGCCCCGCGGCGGGCTGAGCACCCGGCCGAGCGCGCCTCCGAGGCGACCCCGTGAAAAATGGGAGGCGCGCGGCCGGTGTTTTGTGGACAATCCCCGCTATGCACCACACCCTCGGCCGCCCGCGTCCGGAAGACGCCGCGGCCATCCACGAGCTGATCTCGGCCTACGACACCGCGGTGATCGGCGGCCCCGACATGACGCTCGACGACGTCGCCGACGAGCTGGCCGAGCCCGGCTTCGACCGTGACCGGGACGGCTGGCTCGCCCGCGACGGCGACGGCCGTCTCGACGGCTGGGCCTGGGCGTGCCGCGTCGGCGACAGCGACACGGTGGACGTCGACGTGATCGTACGGCCCGGCCCTGATCCAGAGCGGGCGGGCCTGGACGACCGGCTCTGGCCCCTGGTGATCGGCCGGGCCGGCGAGCTGGCCGCAGAGGCCGGCCACGACGGCGCCACCCTGCACATCGGCGTCTACCGCGCGGACGTCGCCAAGCGGGCCACGGCCGAGGCCCGCGGTTTCGCTCCCGGCACCAGCTTCCACCGCATGCGCATCGACCACGCGGGGCCCGTGGAGCCGCCTGCCCCGCCCGCCGGGCTGACCCTGCACACGGGGGAGAGCGAGGACGCGCGGCGCGATGCGCACCGGGTGCACCAGGAGGGCTTCGCCGAGCACTTCGGGTTCGTGCCGGTCGACTACGACGTGTGGTATTCGCGCAGGCAGGCGCAGTCGACGACGGACTGGGCCCAGCTCACGCTGGCCCGCCTCGACGGCCGCCCCGCCGGGGTGCTGATCGCCAACAACCAGTTCGTCCCCGACGAGGGCTGCGGCTACGTGGCCACGCTCGCGGTCGTCCCGGAGTTCCGCGGCCGGGGCCTGGGGCGCTTCCTGCTCCGCCACGCCTTCGCCGCCGACGCGGCGCGCGGCCGCAAGGGCACGATCCTGCACGTCGACTCCAACAACACCACTCCGGCGCTCGGGCTCTACGAGTCGGCCGGCATGCGCCCCGTCCTGGTCATCGACGTCTGGCAGCAGCGCGTCTGACGGCCGGGCCCAGCGTCGGACACGGCGTCGGACACGGCGTCGGCCCCCGAGTCAGCCCCCGCGTCGGATACGGCGTCAGACCCGGTGGTGGGACAGGTGGTCGAGGATCGACTGGTTGGCCTCCCAGCCGTCGGGGAACTTGACCGGCACCCCGAGCTGCACCGGCTCCGCCGACGGGTGGGCGTCCAGGAGCTCGGCGATGCCCGCCCGGGCCACCACGACGCACGCGTGCCGGTGCCGGGACGCCAGCACGCACAGCCGCCCCGACTCCAGGTGGAAGGCCGTGGCGTCGCGGCGGCCGGACAGCGGGTGCAGGACGATCGTCACGTCGTACTCGCGCCCCTGCAGGCGGTTGGCCGTGTCCACGGTGATCTCCGCGGGCACTCCGGCGGCGCGGATGGCGGCCACCTGGTCGCGGTGGGCGGCCCCGACCGCGATGCGGTCGGCCGTCACCGGCCGCTCGCCCTGCTCGGAGGAGGCCACGGCGCCGCGCTGCAGCAGGCGCTCGGCCAGCAGGGCCACCGCCTGCACGGCCTCCCCGTCGGTCCGCACGGTGTGCCGGTTGGGCAGCTCCAGCAGCGCCCACCCCGACCGGGCGGCCTCCTCCAGCGCTCGGTCGTGCACGGTCCCCATGCCGCCGGTCACCAGCTCCAGCCGCCGGTCACCGTGCGAGGTCCCCGACCGGAACCCGGTGAACGGGTAGAACGCCTGCGACACCACCGGCGCGGCCGAGGCCGGCAGGCGCCACGACACCGGCAGCCGGTGCACCGGGAGGTCCGGGTTGTGGCGCAGCAGCACCGACACCGCACTCTGCAGCGGGTCCCACGACAGCCCCGACCACCGGTCGCCGTCCACGATCGAGAACGGGTCGAGCTGCCCCGGATCGCCGACGAACAGCGCCCGCTCGAACAGCCCCGCGATCCGCAGCAGCTTGTCCGAGCGCATCTGGTAGGCCTCGTCCACGATCGCCCACGGCCACACCCGGTCGCCGATCCAGGCCCACTTGTCGGCGGTCGCGATGACGATGTCCGGGTCGCCGAGATCCTGGATCCGGGTGCCGACCCGGACGCCGGGCAGCTCCAGCAGCCGCAGCGGCGGCACGTAACCGCCGGCCGACAGCCGTCCCACGGTCAGGTGGGGGTGCTTGTCGGAGATGCGGGTCACCAGGTCGTCGACCTGCTCGTTCGTCTGGGCGACGATCATCAGGGGCTCGCCGGTCGCCGCGATGTGCGCCGCCGCCCGCACCACCAGCGTGGACTTGCCCGCGCCCGGCGGTGAGTCGACCACGACGCCGCGGTGCCTGGGCAGGTCGGCGAGGACGTTCCTGATGACCTGCTCCGGGCTGTCGGTCACGACCACTCCTCCTGGGCGTCCTCGTCGTCGGGCACGTACTCCTGCGGCGGCCCGCCGTGCGTCCACGGCGTGGCCTCGGAGTCGGGCAGGTGGGGGGAGCCCTGGAAGTCGTCGGTCAGCGAGGTGTAACAGACGCGCTCGCCGACCTCGGGCACCGCTCCGGGCGCGGCCGTCTTGCCCCGGCCCATGCCTTTGGTGATCTTCAGGGTGACCAGGCCCTGGCCGGCCTCCACGAGCTCGGCGCCCTGGCCGCGGCGCTGCGGGGTGCCCAGCGAGGTGCCGGGCGCCAGGCGTACCGGGTCGTCGGTCTTGATCACCACCAGCGGGCGGAGCTTGCGGGAGCGGCCCTCACCCTCGGTGTTGTCGGGGACGGTCTCGATCACCTCGCCCGCGAACGCCTCCCCGGTCAGCCGGTACTCGGCCATGACCAGGGGGTCGTCGTAGGCGCGCTGCACGTCGTAGGCGGCCTGGGCCCGCTCCATGCGGGCCAGCCTGGCCGCGGCGGCGACCGCCCCGTCGCGCCTGGCCTGCGGCGGCGCGCCCTCGGCGATGTGCACCGCCATGCCGCTGAACGAGCCGCGGTCCTGCTCCCACCGCTGCGCGACGCTCGAGCCCTCCTCCAGCCCCGCCAGCAGGTCGACGGCCTGCCACATGAGCCGCCACGTGGGCTCGAGCTGGGTGCGCAGCGCCTCGGTGATGCGCTCGGGAGACTCGCTGTCCATCGCAGGCGCCAGCACTTCCGCGTCGAACCCCGGATCGGTCGCGGGCCCGGCGGGCGGCCAGATCAGCGGGTCCTCGGCCTCGTCGTCCGGCCCCCTGGTGATCCAGGCCAGCAGCGCGGCCAGGTTGGCGTCCTCCAGGGAGCTCTGCCCGCTCGCCCAGTGCCGCCCCAGCTCCTCGGTCGCGGCCAGCATCATCGAGGAGCCCGGGTACGCGGCCCGCTCCGCGAAGTACGTCAGCCACCGCCCCAGCAGCGGCACCGCCTCGGGCACCGGATAGGGCCCGTCGGCCCGGCGGAAGCGCGTGGAGCGGCCGAGCAGCCTGGTGAAGGCCACCCCGGTCTGGTTGGGCACGATGAGCTGCGGCGCCTCCAGCACGCGCTCGTAGGGGTCGGCGTTCTTGCGCTCCACCGTCTCGGTGTCGGCCATGAAGCCCTCGACGTACGGCAGCAGCACCCCGGCCAGCTCGGCGGCCCAGGCGAAGCGCAGGTCGCGGTTGCGCGGCTGGGTCACCACGAGCAGGCGCGGCTGCCGCCGGTCCGTGCCGAGCATGGCGGCCAGCGGCGCGGCGGCCTCGCCCGACAGCTTGAGCGGGATGAACACCATCGGCCGGTCCGACAGATGGCAGTGCCTGACGGTCGCGACGGGCTGCGCGATGCCCTCCGCCAGGGCCCGCAGCCGCGCGAGCGAGGTCAGCATGCTCACGTGAGGCACTCCCTGCGCAGGCGTTCGGCGTTGCGGAGCAGCCGGGCGATCTCCTCCTGGCCCTCGGCCGGGTCGCGGGCGCCGTCGGCCAGCCCGAGAGCCTCCGCCACCGAGGCCACCCCGCCCAGCTCGTCGCGCACCTGCCGGCCGAGCAGGTCGGAGGCGCCCTCCTGGCGGGCCTCGTCACGGCAGAAGAAGCACAGGTCGCACGCGGACATGCAGTCGGGCGCGTAGCGGGCGGTCGCCCTGCGCAGCGCGTCGGCCAGCTCGGCGACGGGCCGCGTGGGCCGCCCGTCCTCGCCGGGCCGCAGGTCGAACGTGAGGTCGTCGGGCAGCCCTTCGAGCAGCCGGTCGAGCGTGGTCATGCGGGTGAGCTGGCGGCGCAGCACGGCCATCTGCTTGCGCACGTCGACGAGGGTCGCGACGGGCCGGTTGGCGAAGTTCTCAGGGCAGACCAGGACCACGTCGTGCGAGACCTTCGCCGGGTCGTGGCCCAGCTCCTCCAGGAGCGTGCGCAGCGCCAGCACGTACACCGCCGCCTGCCGCGCGGCCGCGGCGACCGCCGCCGGGTCGGCCTGCCCGTCGATCACCGCGAACGACTTGATCTCCACGATGTGGAAGCGGCCGCCGAGCTGGAAGGCCACCACGTCGGGCTCCAGGTAGGCGGTGTGGCCGGCGATCTCCAGGGTCAGCAGCGGGTGGTCGTACAGCGTGCCCGCGTCCTGGCCCTCGCGGGCCGCGCGGTCGATCAGCGCGCGGGTGTGGGCGTGGCGCAGGTGGGCGCCGACGTTCTCGACGTCGTGGTAGGCGACCTCGGCGACCGGCAGGCGCAGCAGCTCGCGCAGCATCCGCAGCAGCTCAGCGCATCCGTCGGCCTTGACCAGCGACTCGAACATGTTGCCGCGCGTGATCGCGAACGGCGACTGGCCGAACGGCGCCGGGAAACCGAGGTGCCGGGCGGCGGCGTCCTTGTCGATGCCGGCGCCGTCGAGCAGGGCCCGGCGGGTGCAGCCGGGGTTGGCGGCCAGGGCCGCGATGGCGCGGGCGTCGTGCGGGCGGGGCGGCGTCGTGCCGCGCAACGCGTCAAGCCGCTGGATGTGTTCGCCCTCGCGCTTCAAGCCGCTCACTTCGCGTTCTCCTTCTTGATCGTGCTCAGCGTAGCGGCGCCGAACAGGCGGGCGGCGTCACCGAGCTGCGTCGCGGCGCGTTCTGCCAGCTCGGCGCGATCCCGCGTGTCGCGGTCGCCGTGCACGCGCAGCTCGGCGCGGGCCGCCTCGATCACCCGCTCCGGGTCGGGCGGGCCCAGCGTCCCGTCGGTGGCGCCGGGGATGTTCCTGGCCATCCGCAGGAGTAACCGGTCGGCCCGCCCGTCGGGCGAGTCGTGCGAGGCCACCGCGATGGCGCAGGTCAGGAAGTCGACGCGGGGGCTGAGCGGGCCGACCACGCGCCGCTCCAGCGGCCAGGTGCTGAGCGTGAGCAGCCCGCGGGCGGGGGAGAGGCGGTCGGTCAGCGCGGCGCACAGGTAGTACGGCCGGCCGTGCGGCGACGAGCGGAACGAGCGCTCCTCGTCCCTTCGCAGGCTGGTGAGCTGGGCGCTGCGGATCGTGCCGCCGAAGAACACGTCGCTGACGGCCACGACGAGCCGCGGCTGGGCGGCCGCGCCGAGCAGCCGCAGCCCTTGGTGCACCTGCTCGCGCACGGTCACCAGGCGCGGCGGCTCCGGCTTGGCCTGTGACAGCTCGCCGCTCACGAGGGCGTCCCATTCGCGCTCCGCGGTACGCAGCTCGGCCCGCAGGGCACGCGCCGTGGCGCCGTCCCTGACCCGCATCGCCTTGCGCACGCCCGCCCGGAGCTCGTCGATCCGCCGCTCGAGATCGTCCAGCCGGTCACTCATGGCGCGAGCGTACCAACAGTCCCAGCATTTTCCAGTAATTTCGCGATTTCGAGGCGAACGTGTGATCTACGACGTAAAGGCGGCGGCGCTGCTGGAGGCCGGCGACCTGACGTGCGTAATCGGCGCACGAGGCGGGGACGAAGGCGGTGTGACCCGTGAGAATCGACATCTGGTGGGAGCCGCCGCAGGCGTGGCCGCCCTCGTGCCCGTCTACTACCTGACCGAGGCGGCCGCCAGAGCCCTGCGTACGAGCAACGCCGCGTTCGGCCCGGCGCCCGCGGCGCTCGGCTACCTGGCCGCGGTGGCCGTCATCGTCACCCTCCTGACCGCCTGGCCCGCGGCGGCACTCGGCTGCGGCATCCCGCTGGCGGCGGCGGGGGCCGTGTTCGCCCTCGACCTGAACGCCGCGCTCGGCGTGGCGGGCAGCCTGCCCTGGGCACGCGAGGGCGGCCTGCCGTGGTCGCAGCCGAACGGCGTCCCCTGGGCCGAGCTGAGCGAGCCGCCCGGCACGATGGCCGGGATGACCGGCCTCTACACGATCATCGGCGCGCTGCTGGTGCTCTCGGCGCTGCTGCCCGGCAGGTTGCGGTCCGTCCTGGGCAGGTGAAGGGCGAATTCGGGGGCGGCCTATCCTGGGCGGGTGAATGGACGGGACCCCGACCGGCGCAGGGCGCTGCTCGACGCGGCCGACCGGGTCATCCTGGTCCAGGGCCCCGAGGTCTCGATGGCGGCCATCGCCGCCGAGGCCGGCATCACCAAGCCCATCCTCTACCGCCACTTCGGCGACAAGAGCGGCCTCTACCAGGCGCTGGCCGACCGTCACGTGCGCACGGTCATCGCCCAGCTGCGCCCTGAGCTCCTCGCCCCCGGGGCCGACGTGCGGGGCCGGGCGCGGGCGACCATCGGCGTCTACCTCGACCTGATCTCGGCCAACCGCAACCTCTACCGGTTCCTGTTCCACCGGGCCAGCGCCGAGGACTCCAGGATCCGCTCCCACATGACCGCGCTCGTGCGGGGGCTGGGCGAGGAGCTCGGCGCCCTGCTGGTCGCCGAGCGCGCGGTGCCCGACCCGGTGCGGGCGCAGGTGCTGGGGCACGCGTTCGTCGGCATGGTGCAGACGACCGGCGACTGGTGGCTGGAGCACCCCGAGGTGGACCGCGTGGAGGTGGTCGAGGGCCTGGTGGACGTGATCGCCGCCGCGCTCGCCCCCCGGCCCGCGGCCGTCGCCGGAGCGGTCAGTCCCCGAAGCGGGAGAGCTTCCCGTGCCGCCGGGCGTACCTGAGCGCCCACGCGAACAACCCGACCGTGCCCGCCAGGTAGACCACGTTGAGCGCGCCCGCCCAGGCCAGCCGGTCCCACGGCACCGCGCCGCCGCCCATGACCGTGCGCATCCCCTCGAACACGTGCGAGGCCGGCAGCAGCCACGACAGCGTCCGCAGCGGCTCGGGCAGCACCGAGACCGGGTAGAAGATCCCGGCCAGCGGCTGCACCACGAACACCAGCGACCAGGCGATCACCTGCGCGTTCTCGCCGAAGCGGAGCACCGCCGCGATGCCGACCAGGCCCAGCGACCAGCCGAGGACCAGCAGGACCCCCATGAACGGCACCAGCCCCACGCCCAGGCTCGTCAGCCCGAACCCGTACAGGCCGAGGGCCAGCCCGGCCATCACCGCGACCGCGAACGCCACCTTGCCCAGCGAGAACAGCACCAGCCCGATCAGGTATTCGACGCTCGACAGCGGGCTGACCTGCACGTTGAGCAGGTTGCGCGACCAGATGTCCTCCAGGAACGCGATCGAGATCTCGTTGCTGGCCTTCTGCAGCACCTGCCAGAGCAGCACCGCCCCGAGCAGGAACGCCACCACGAACGGCACCCGCTGCGCCTGCAGGAACAGCGTGACGAAGCCCCACAGCACCAGCTCGATCGTCGGCCAGAACAGGATCTCGAACATCCTGACCGGGCTGCGCCGCAGCGCCGCGAAGTCGCGCCGGACCACGCCCATGACGCGCGTGCGCCGGGCGGCCAGGCTCAACGGGGGCAGGGTCACCGAGGTCATCCGCGTGCCACCTTCAGGAACACCTCTTCCAGGTCTTCGGCCCCGTAGCGGCCGGCCAGCTCCTTGGCGCTGCCGGCGGCCACGACGACGCCGTCCGACATGAAGTGGATCCGGTCGCACATGCGCTCGACCTCGCGCATGTTGTGCGAGGTGATCAGCATGGCGCTGCCGTTCTCCCTGGCCAGTCGGGACAGCAGGCCGCGCACGCGGTCGCCGGCGTCGGGGTCGAGGTTGGCCGTGGGCTCGTCGAGCACCAGCAGCCTGGGCGCGTTGAGCAGCGCCTTGGCGAGGTGCACGCGGGTGCGCTGGCCCGACGACAGGTCCATCATCTTCCGCCTGCGCAGCGGGCCCAGCTCGAACAGCTCGATCATCTCCGCCACCCGGCGGCGCGGCTGGCGCAGCGCGTAGAGGCGGGCGAACGCGTCGAGCACCTCGTGCACGTGCAGCACGCCGGGCAGGTCCACGTAGCTGGCGGCGAAGTTGACCTGGCTGAGCGTCTCGGTGCGGTGCCGGGCCAGCTCGCGGCCGAACATCCGGATCGTGCCCGCGTCGGGGGTGATCAGGCCGAGCAGCATGTGGAGGGTGGTCGACTTGCCCGCGCCGTTGGGGCCGAGCAGGCCGACGACCTCGCCCTCGCCCACGGTGAGGCTGAGGTCGCGCACGGCGGTGACCCCGCCGAACCGCTTGACCAGATGGAACGCTTGCAGAATGGCCACCGATCAAGCGTGCGGTCCGGGGTCACGTCGGGGCAACGGGTTTTCCGCGCAGCATGCGGAGCAGGTCCCACTCGTTCTCGCACACGCGCCGGCCGATCGCGGCCAGCTCGACCGACCGGGCGCCGCCGCGCAGGTGCCGCATGGTCTGCAGGACGCAGATGATGCCCCATTTGAGCACGCCGAACGTCTCCCACCAGCGCAGCGCGTCCCGGTCCACCGGGTGCCCGCCGGCGGCCTCGTACGCGTCGATCAGCTCGTCGTAGCCGCCGAAGCCGCCCACCGGCAGCGGCGAGCCGAACCGCCACGCCTTCACGCAGAGCCAGCCGAGGTCTTCGAGGGGGTCGCCGAGGTGGGCGAGCTCCCAGTCGAGCACCGCCCTGATCCCGTCGGGACCGACGATGAGGTTGCCGTTGCGGAAGTCGCCGTGCACGACCGTGCGCCGCGTGCCGGCGGAGTGATCGGCAGAGTGATCGGCAAAGTGATCGGCAGGGCGGTCGGCGGCCAGCCGGCGCAGCGCCAGCTCGAACACCGGGTGCGGCTCGCCGAGCAGGTCCAGCACGTCCCGCCAGCGCCGCAGCGGATCCTCCGCCTCCTCTGCGGGCGCCTCCTGCGCCAGGCAGGAGGGCGGCATGCGGTGGATCGCGGCGAGGGCCCGCCCGCACTGCGCGGCCAGCAGGGGCCGGGCCGCGGCGTAGGCGTCGTCGCGCAGGATCTTGCGCGGGATGGTCTCGCCGGCCACGCGGGTCATGAGGATGTACGACTCCCCGGCGGCGACGACCGCGGGCACCGGCACCCCGGCGTCGGACGCGGCCCGCATGAGCGCGGCCTCCGACGCGAGCGGGGCGCCCGCCTCCAGCGCGGCCCCGGGGGAGTCGAGCCGCAGGATCAGCTCGTGCCGCCCGGAGCCCGTGACGACGTTGAGGGCCCAGGTCTCCCGGGAGGCCCCGCCGGGCAGCCGGGCGCTGAAGGGCACCGACGCGCCCGCCCCGAACACCTCGCCGACGATCTCGTGGAGCCGGGTCATCGCAGGCCGAACTCCCAGTTGCCGCCCGCCGCGTACTCGCCCAGGATGCGCCGCCCCACCGCGTCGATGTGCACCTCGTCGGGCCCGTCGTAGATCCGGCCGGCCCGCGCGTGCCGGTACATCCGCTCCAGCGGCGTGTCGGGGGTGAGCCCGGCGGCGCCGTACACCTGGATGGCCCGGTCGATCACGTTGTGCAGCGTGCGCGCCCCGACCACCTTGATCGCGCCGATCTCCACCCTGGCCTGCGATCCGGCGTCGACGGCCTCGGCGGCGTCGAGCGTGAGCAGCCGGGCCGCCTGGATCTCGGCGTAGGAGTCGAACACGTGCTGGCGCATGAGCTGCTTCCTGGCCAGCGGCTCGCCGAACGCGGTCCGCTCCTGCAACCTGCGGCACATCAGGTCGAACGCCCGCTGCGCCTGCCCGAGCCAGCGCATGCAGTGGAAGATCCGGCCGGGCCCGAGCCGCTGCTGCGCGATGACGAACCCGTGACCGCGCGGGCCGAGCAGGTTCGAGGCGGGAACGCGGACATCCTCGTACCGGACCTCGCAGTGCGCCCCGTCGAGCCCCAGCACGGGCGTCTCGCGGACGATGCGGTAGCCGGGCGTGTCCGTCGGGACGAGGATCATGGAGAACGCCAGGTGGGGCGGCGCGTCCTGCTCGGTCCGGCACATCACAGTCGTGTACGCGGCCCGCGACGCCCCGGTCGTGAACCACTTGTGCCCGTTGATCACCCATTCGTCCCCGTCGAGCACCGCGGACGTCCTGATCTGGGTGGGGTCGCTGCTGGAGATCGACGGCTCGGTCATGGCGAAGCTGGGCCAGATGTCACCCCGCACCAGCGGCTCGAGGTAGCGCTCGCGCTGCTCGGGGGAGGCGTGCTCGTGCAGCATGAGCGAGTCCTGCAGCGTGAACGTGCCCAGCGCGAGCTGCCCGAACTCGCTGCGCCCCTGCACCTCGTTGACGTAGACGTAGCCGAGGAAGGGCAGGCCGCCGCCGCCCAGCTCGCGCGGGTGGCCGAGCGCCCACAGGCCCTCCTTCTTGGCCTCGGCCCGCAGCTCGTCAAGCGCCGCCGCGGCCTCGGGCCCGCCCGCGTGCAGCACCGGCTCGGCCGGCTCCACCCGCTCGGTCATGAACGCGTAGACGGCGTCGCGGATCGGCCGGACACCGTCGGGCACGGCGAAGCTCATGTGAGGATCTCATCCCGAAACCAGTTGCCCAGTCAATCAATTCACGGCAGCCAGCTCACGCGGCCGTGCAGGTAGGCGTACCCGACGAAGGCGACCGCGTCGATCAGCGTGTGCGCCACCACCAGCGGCATCGCGCGCCCCCAGCGCCGGTAGAGCCACCCGAACGCCACGCCCATGACGACGTTCCCGACGAACCCGCCGAACCCCTGATACAGGTGGTACGACCCCCGCAGCAGCGCCGACACCGCGACGGCCTTCCAGGGCGTCCACCCCGCCTGCCCGAGCCGGTGCAGCAGGTATCCGGCGACCAGCACCTCCTCCAGCACCCCGTTCTGCGCCGCCGCGAGCAGCAGCACCGGCACCTGCCACCACACCTGGGGGAGCTGGCCGGCGACGACGGTCAGGTTCACGCCCGTGGCCCACACCGCGAGGTAGAACGCCAGCCCGGTGCCGCCGATCGCGGCCGCCAGCACCGCCCCGCGCACCGTGTCGCGGCCCTTCTCCCGGAAGTCCACGCCGATCGTGCGCAGCGACTCCCCGGAGCGCACCATCAGGTACGTCACCAGCGCGACCGGCGCGACGCTGACGGCGATGTCGGCCAGCTGCAGCGCCAGGTCCAGCCACGGCCGCCCGGGCGCCATCGACCTGACCAGCACGGCCTGCTGGCCCTTCAGCTGCTCGGGCGCGGTGAGCGAGCCGATCAGCCGCAGCAGCGCCAGCAGGCCGCTGGCGCCGAGCGAGACCGAGAACACGACGAACAACTCGGCCCGGATGAGCCGGGGCCCGAGCGCCGGGGGCGGTCCCAGGGGAGAGGCGGTGGGAGACTCTGTGCGCATGGCCGCAGGCTAACTGTTCGTCGATCGGATGCGAGTAAATAGTGCCTTGGGGAGAAATCAGATGACATCTGCTCCGCACGACGTGCCCACGGCGGCCCAGCTCGTGGCCGCCGTCCGCGACTTCCTCCAGAGCGACGTGCTCCCGGCCGTGGACGGGCGGCTGCGCTTCCACACCCGGGTGGCGATCAACGTGCTCGGCATGGTGGAACGGGAGATCGCGCTCGGCCCCTCCCAGGCCGACGAGCACGCGGCGCGGCTGGCCGCGCTCGGCATGGCCGACGACGCCGAGCTGGCCGCCGCCATCCGCGAGGGCCGGATCGAGGACGACCACGCCCTCGTCACCGCCCTGGAGCAGGCCGTACGGGCGAAGCTGGCGGTCGCCAACCCCGCCTACCCGGAAGACTGACGGCCCGCCCCGCTCGCGGCGGGACGGGCCGTCATCCGGGGGTCAGTGCGAACCGGTCAGATCCAGGTCCTTGACCTTCGGGTCACCCTCGTCGGCGAAGTAGTCGTCGCGAGCCGTCGCGTCCTCGCCGTCGGCCACCTTGATCGCCCGGAACAGCAGCGTGAGCAGCGCCGCCACCGCCACGTTCACGGCCACCGCCACGAACCCGGGGTAGATCGTCATCTTGGTGTCGAAGCCCAGGTTCGACAGCGCGAACGCCGAGCCGCCGAAGTGCAGCTTGCCGCTGACGGGGTTCGGGATGAGGTAGAGCATCCACATGCCCGCCACCAGGCCGGCCGCCCAGCCCGCGATCAGGCCGCCCTTGTGGAACCAGCGCGTGTACAGGCCCAGGGCCACGGCCGGCAGCGTCTGCAGGATGATCACGCCGCCGATGAGCTGCAGGTCGATCGAGAACTGCGGGTCGAGCAGCAGGATGCACAGCACCGCGCCCACCTTGACCACCAGCGACACGATCTTGGAGACGTTGGCCTCCTCGCGGTCGCTGGCGTTCTTGTTGAAGTACTCGCGGTAGACGTTGCGGGTGAACAGGTTCGCCGCCGCGATCGACATGATCGCCGCGGGGACGAGCGCGCCGATGCCGACGGCCGCGTACGCGACGCCCGTGAACCAGTCGGGGAACATCTTGTCGAACAGCAGGGGCACGATCGTGTTGTTGTCGGCCTTGCCGTTGCTCATCACCGGCTTGACGCCGGCCGCGATGGCCATGAAGCCGAGCAGCGCGATCAGGCCGAGCACGAAGCTGTAGGCGGGCAGCGCGGACATGTTCCGCTTGATGACGTTGCGGTTCTTCGAGGCCAGCACGCCGGTGAGGCTGTGCGGGTAGAGGAACAGCGCCAGCGCCGAGCCGAAGGCCAGGGTCACGTACTGGAGCTGGTTGTTGGCGTTCAGGAGGATGCCGTCGCCCGGTGCCGGGGAGGCGTCGAACTTGGCCTTGGCCGCGTCGAAGATCGAGTCCCAGCCGCCCAGCTTGGCCGGGATGTAGATGACGGCCGCCAGGATCACGATGTAGATCAGCGTGTCCTTCACGAACGCGATCAGCGCGGGCGCCCGCAGGCCCGACTGGTAGGTGTACGCGGCCAGGATCGCGAACGCGATCACGATCGGCAGGTGCCCGGTGATGCCCATGGCCTTCAGCACCGACTCGATGCCGATGAGCTGGAGCGCGATGTACGGCATCGTCGCCACCAGCCCGGTGATCGCGATCACCAGCGCCAGCGTCGGCGACCCGAAGCGGGCCCGTACGAAGTCGGCAGGGGTGACGAACCCGTGCACGTGCGACACCGACCACATCCGCGCCAGCACCAGGAACACCAGCGGGTACACCACGACCGTGTACGGCAGCGCGTAGAACCCGATCGCGCCGGAGCCGAACACCAGCGCCGGCACCGCCACGAACGTGTAGGCGGTGTAGAGGTCGCCGCCCACCAGGAACCACGTGATCCAGGACCCGAAGCTGCGCCCGCCGAGCCCCCACTCGTTGAGGCTGGCCAGGTCGGTCGGCCGCCGCCACCGCGCGGCCACGAACCCCATGACGGTGACCAGCAGGAACAGCAGCACGAAGACGACCAGCTCGGTCGTGTGCCCGCTCACTTGGTCATCCTGTAGACGATGGTCGTGGACACGACGCCGACCACGATGAAGGCGAGCTGGAGCCAGTAGAAGAGCGGAAAGCCGAGCAGGCGGGGCTCGTCGGCGTTGAACAGGAACGTCAGCAGCGGCAGCACGATGGGCAGGATCAGCAGCCAGTTCCAGGGGCTGCGGTCGGTGCGTGGCTGCCCGGGTTCCCCGGTAGTCATCAACCCTCCGATGAGTGGATCTGGAGCCGGTTGTGACCGGTTCCTGACGGGTAGTCAATGGAGGGAGAGTAGCTTTGCGGTGGTATTAATCCAAATGTCGGCAATATTACGGTTTGGCCTAAAATCCTCAGCCATTGCCGGTGGGCCCACACGCGTCACCCAGAAACCATAAACACTCCTCCGCCGCACGCCTCCCTCAGATCGCCGAATGGTCCCTTCCCCGCGCCGAACGGTCCCGCCCCTTCGGCCCCCGCGGATGGCGGGATCGGGGGGACGTCGGGGGCGGACCTGAGCGGCGTGCGGGCGTTGTGCGACGTCGGGGGCGACGAGTCGCGGGGTGCGCGCCTTGGAGCCGCGCCGCCGGTCGGCGGTTCGGAGCGCCGCGTCGGCGGGTCAGACGGTGCGGTCGGCGGCGGTTCTGGGCTCGTGGCGGACGTCCCCCGGCTGCCCCACCCGCCGCGTCCAGGCCGCGAACTCCACCAGCACCCCATCGGGATCCTTGAAGTAGATCGACCTGACGAACACCCCGTCATGCATCTCCGGCGCCACCCCGAACTCGCTGTCGTCGTGGTTGAGCACCACCCCCACGTCCACCCCCTTGGCCGCGAGCCGCTCCCGGTACTCCTCGATCCGCTCCGGCGGCACGTCGAAGGCGATGTGGTTCATCGACCCGACCGCCGACAGCAGTTCCCCCCGATCCGGCAGGTTCTTCGGCGCCGACACCCCCGGCACGCCCTCGGGCGCGTCCGGGAACCAGAAGAACGCCAGCGCGTTCCCGCCCCCGCAGTCGAAGAAGAAGTGCTGGCCCCAGCCCATGGGCAGCTCGATCGTCTTGATCAGCGGCATGCCCAGCACGCCGGAGTAGAAGTCGACGGTCTGCTTCATGTCCGAGCAGACCAGCGCGACGTGGTTGACCCCGCGGAGCTCGAATTCGCTGTTCATAGTAACTCCGTACTTATCACAGAACCCTACGAAAAAAGATGACACGAGGTGTCGGGTATTCGGGGAACGATCGGTCCCATGATTGCTTTGGTGGCGGGGGCGACCCGCGGAACGGGACGGGGTATCGCGGTCGCGCTGGGCGCGGCCGGCGCGACGGTCTACTGCACGGGCAGGAGCACGCGGGAGCGGCGCTCGGAGATGAACCGGCCGGAGACCATCGAGGAGACGGCGGAGCTGGTGACCGCGGCCGGCGGGAGGGGCGTCGCGGTCCAGATCGACCACCTGGACCCCGGCCAGGTCGAGGCGCTGGCCGAGCGGGTGGAGCGTGAGCAGGGCAGGCTCGACGTGCTGGTCAACGACGTGTGGGGCAGCGACCACCTCTGGGAGTGGGACACCCCGGTCTGGAAGCACGACATGGACAAGGGCTTCCGGCTGCTCAGGCTGGCGGTCGACACGCACATCATCAACAGCCGCCACCTGCTCCCGCTGCTGATCAGGAACGAGGGCGGCCTGGTCGTCGAGGTCACCGACGGCACCTGGGCCTTCAACGAGACCCGCTACCGCGAGAACGTCTACTACGACCTGGCCAAGGTCTCGGTGAACCGGCTGGCCTTCGCCTGGTCGCGCGAGCTGCGCCCGTACGGGGGGACCGCGGTGGCGGTGACGCCCGGGTTCCTGCGCTCGGAGGCCATGCTCGACAACTTCGGCGTCACCGAGGACAACTGGCGCGAGGCGAAGGTGGACGTCACCTGGATGGTCTCCGAGACCCCCGCGTACGTCGGCAGGGGCGTCGCCGCCCTCGCCACCGATCCCGACCGGCAGCGCTGGTCGGGCAGGTCGGTCTCCAGCGAGGACCTGGCCGGCGCGTACGGCTTCACGGACGTGGACGGCAGCCGCCCGCGGGTGTGGAGCTTCATCACGGAGGTACGGGAGCCGGGCAAGGACACCGACCCGGCCGAGTACCGCTGACCCGGCAGCGGTCAAGGCCGGTCAAGGCCGGTCAAGGTCAGTAGAGGGGCTGTCAGAGGGCCGGTAGAGGGCCGACATGCGGGCGGCCGCGTCGGCGATCAGCTCCCGCAACTCCGGCGGGTCCAGCACCTCAGCCTCCGGCCCGAACCGCAGCACCTGCGAGTACGCCACCGGCACCGACTCCACCGCCAGGCGCACCGTCCCGTCCGGCTGGAGCGAGGCGAGCGCGTCGTCGAGCGCGGCCGGGTCGGCGATGTGCCGCAGCATCCGCACCCCCCGCTCGCTGAGCCGCAGCGTGACCACGTCCCGCAGCAGCGACCGGGTGAACTCCGCCGACCGCTCCGCCCAGAAGGCGGCCAGGTCGAAGGAGGGCTCCCGGTCGAACGGCTCGGCGAGCACGGACACCGCGCCGAACCGGTGCACCCGGAAGATCAGGAACCGGGTCCCGAGCCGCGCGGTCAGGTACCAGGCGCCCGCCTTGAGCACCAGCCCGTACGGCTCCAGCGTGCGCACCTTCCCCTTGTAGACGGCCGAGACGCGGCGGTCGTTCCACACGGCCCTGGCCAGCGGCGCGAGCGCCTCCGGCGGCGGGTCGCCGCCGCCGTACCAGCCGGGCGCGTCCAGGTGGAAGCGCTGCGCCGCGACGGCCGGCGCGTCCCGCAGCGCGGGGGAGAGCGCGGCGGCGGCCTTCAGCCGGGCCGTGGCCGCCACCTCCTCCAGCCCCATCTCCCGCAGCGCCGCCGGCACCCCCGACAGGAACAGCGCCTCGGCCTCGGCCCGGTCCAGCCCGGTCAGCCGCGTGCGGTACCCGTCCAGCAGCCGGTAGCCGCCGCCCCGCCCCCGGTCGGCGTACACGGGCACGCCCGCCTCCGCCAGCGCGAGCACGTCCCGGTGCACGGTCCGCTCGGAGACCTCCAGCTCCTTGGCCAGCTCGGCCGCCGTCATCCCGCCCCGGCCCTGCAGCAGCAGGACCAGCGACATCAGCCGCGAGGCGCGCACAGCGGCAGCACCACGGCGGAGGGACGGTCGGGGGAGTGGAACACCTCGACGTCGGCGGGCACCATCGCGCCGTCGCCCCCGCCGAGGGGGTCGCCGTTGCCCGGGTTGCGGGCGATCGTCGGGTACGCCCCGGCCGCCACGTGCACCCTGATCCGGTGGTCGCGCCCGAACCGGTGCGCGATCGGCCACAGATCCACGCGGACCCGCCGTACCCCGTCCTGGGAGTCCGACGCCGACAGGCGGCGCACGCCCTCGCACACGTTGAACGAGCGCCCGTCCGGGTGCACGTCGCACACCCGCACCACCACGTCCACGTACGGCGTGCTCGACCGCACGAACAGCTCGCCCCGCACCGGCCCGATCATCTCCACGTCCGACTCCAGTGCCGCCGAACTGTACACCAGCACGTCGCGCCGCTGTTCCAGCCGCCGCTGATCGCGCGGCCGGGAGTCGCCGAGCAGGACCGGCCCGCCGATCACCGGCGTCGGATGGGAGGGGTGGTAGCGGAACCGGTCGGGCGGGGTGTCGAGGGGCCCGTCGGTCCCCAGCCCGAACCCGTGCTGCAGGTGCCAGCGCTGCTCCCGCATCCCTGGCACCGGCCAGTCAGGGTAGTCGCGCCACTCCTCGGCGCCCGTCACGTACAGGCGCACGGGGTCGGGCCGCAGCCCGGAGCGGTCGCCCAGCAGGTGCGCGCGGAACCAGGCCAGCGACTCGGCCATGGCGGGCCGCCCGTGCCGGGTGTCGATGTGGTACCAGGGCCCGATCGTCAGGTACGGCCGCCGCCCCGCGGCCCGCATCCCCGCGTAGTCCTTGAGCTGCCACGGCAGGAAGACGTCGTACCAGCCGCCCAGCATGGTGACGGCCGCGTCCACCTCGCCCACCCTCGGCGAGAAGTCGCGCTGCCTCCAGTAGGGGACGTCCGGGTGGGCATGGTGCATGAGCAGGTCCTGGTAGAACCGGAGCGGCCGCCCGGCCGAGGCCAGGTCCAGCTCGGCCACGGGGCGGCCCGACAGGACCGCCCGGCGGGTCAGCCGGGGCGCGGTCAGCACGGCGGCGCCGCCGAACCGGCGCGACATGCCGTCGGTGAGCGTGGTCCAGCTCAGCGCCGACTCCAGCGCGAACGCGCCGCCCACGTAGGCCGCGTCCCTGAACTGGGAGGCGGTGATCTGCGTGGCCATGGCCTTCAGCTCGGGCCCGGCGTAGGGCGCGACGGCCCACTGCGTGTAGCCGAGGTAGGAGGGGCCGAACATCCCGAACGAGCCGCCGTACCAGGGCTGCCTGCGCAGCCAGGCGATGGTGGCGAGGCCGTCGTCGTGCTCGTCGCCGAGCGGGTCGAGCAGCCCGCCGGAGCCGAAGCCGCCGCGGCAGCTCTGGATGACGACGTGGAAGCCCTGCCGGGCGAAGCCGCGGCCGAAGTACCAGCCGAACAGGCCGCGCCGGCCGTACGGGGAGCGCATCAGGATGACGGGGGCCCGCTCGCCTCCGGCCGGGGCGTAGTGGTCGGCCAGGAGTGTCACGCCGTCGGGCATCGGAACGGGAAGATCCCGCTGGAGCCGCACGCGTCTCATGTACTAACCAGTAACAGATGCCCCCGGGCCGTGACAGCCCGGGGGCACCCGTGGGCCGCTACGGGGTCGCCCGGTCGGGGCGCTCCGAGATGCGGACGGCGTTCACGATCGTGGCGCCCTGCCGGGTGGCGAAGCGCACGTTGAGCTGGCCGTCGGTGACCTTCACCGTGTACTGCCTGCTCACCGCCGTGTACGTGCCCGCCTCCAGGGCCAGGTCGAGCGCCGGGATCGCCAGCTGCCCCTCGACGAGGACGTCGAAGACCCGCTTGCCCGGCTGCGTGCTCTTCAGATCGGCGAAGTCCAGCTCGACGGTGTACGTGCCGGCGGGCACGTTGTCGAAGCGGTACTCCAGCATCTTCTCCCTGGCGGTCCTGAACAGCGCCTGGTCGGCGGTGCCCGCGATGGTCCTGGACGTGCTCGACGTGCTGGTCGAGGTCGCCACGTAGCCGTAGCCGCCCGCGGCGTACTTCTTGTCGGGCGTCCAGGTGTCACCGGCGCTGTCGACCACGTTCTTCGTGGCGCCCGTGTCGATGGCGACCTGCAGCTTCGGCACCACGACCGACACCTTGATCTCGATGGTCGGCTGCCGGCCGCTGGCGGAGCGGACGAGGAGCGTGCCGGTCTTGACCGTGCCGGGCGCGACGCCGGCGCTGGAGAGCGTGGCCTTCAGCGTCACCTTCTGCCCCTTGGCCAGCTCGCCCGAGGCCGGCGTCGTGGCGAACCACGGCTCCGAGACCACCGTGTACGGCGTCGGCGAGCCCAGGTTCGTCAGCTCCAGCGTCCTGGTGCGGGTGGACCCGGCCGGCATCACCACGGTCAGCTCGCCCGCCGACGCGCTCACCTGGCCGGTGACCAGCGCCGTGTCGATCCGCGTCACCGTGGTGGGCGCGATCGTGACGGCCTTGGTGAAGGTGCCGTAGTGCTCCTTGGACACCACGACCTCGTAGTCGCCGGCCAGCACCTGCCCGTAGAACGAGCCGTCCGCGCCGGTCGTGAACGTGGCCACGTCGCCCACCTTGACCGTCGCCCCGGCCAGCGGCTTGCCGTCGTTGGCGTCGGTGACCGCGCCGGTGACCAGGCCGTGCCGGCTGGCCGTGAACGTCAGGCCCTGCCCGGTGGACAGCACCGGCTCCTCGTAGGAGTAGAGCATGGCGTCGGTGCCGCCCGCGTTCTCGATGCCGACGGTGGCGCTGGAGCCCTGCTCCCGCTCGCTGTCGATGTCCTTGTACCGGAAGCCGATCGAGCCGTCCTCGCCCAGCAGCGCCGAGAACGACACCCGCTGGTCGTCGGCGTTGTAGAAGGTCGCGTTGCGCCACTCCACGACGAACGTCCGGTGCGGCGCCGTGCCCGTCACCCCGGTGTAGACCCCGGCCGCGGCGTCCACGATGAGGTCGTCCCAGTACGGGTAGACCGCGTTGTTGGGCGTGGTCGTCGTCGGCAGCCGGCCGTTGCTGCCGGTGGTGATCCGGTCGGTGGCGAACGAGACGTACCCGTTCGTGCCGATCCACGCCTTGCCGTACCCCGTGCCGTAGTACGGGATCGGGAACGGCAGCGTCACCTGCACGGCCTCGTCGTCGCCGCTCAGCGCCAGCTTCTCGGTGCCCGCCGCGTACGCCTGCGCGCCGCTCCGGCAGGTGTAGCCGAAGTTGTCGCCGCGCAGCGGCAGCTCGATGTCCTTGGTCACGTCACCGGCCACCGAGACGGACGCCGTCGTGCCGCTGGAGCAGCGGGACACCGGCGTGATCTTCAGCTCGTAGTCGCCGTGCGGCAGCGTCAGGCTGTAGCGGCCCGAGGCGTCGGTCACGGCGCTCACCGGCGTGCCGGTGGCCTCCACCGTCGCGCCCGCCTCCGGCGTGCCCGCGGTGCTGACCGTGCCGGACACCACGCCGGACTGCTGTCTGGTCATGGCCACGTCCGCGGTCGTGGACTGCCCGGTCGTGATCGTGGCCGTCGCGCTCGCCTTGTCGTAGCCGAACTTCTCCGCGCTGACCTGGTAGTCGCCGGGCAGCAGGCGCGGCACGGCGTACGTGCCGTCCTGGCCGGTCGTCACCGTACGGCTCAGCGGCCCCGAGACCGTGACCGTCACGCCCGCCACGGGGGAGCCGCCCGAGGTGACGGTGCCGCGCAGGTCGCCGAGGTCCTCGTGCGGCGCGGCCTGCACGGCGGCGTAGGTGTCGAGCCGGCCCTCGCCCCAGACGTTGTTGTCGGCCGCGGTGCCGCCGCAGCTGGTGTCGCTGACGTCGACGGCGGTGCTGTCGAGCAGCGGGCGGGTGGCCGCCACCCTGCCCTGCAGGCCGGGCGAGCCCGACCAGATCAGCGCCACCGTGGCCGCCACGTGCGGCGAGGCCATCGAGGTGCCGGTGAAGCTGCTGTAGGTGTTGCCCGGGGTCGAGGAGCGCACGTTGACGGCCGGGGCCGCGATGTTCGGCTTGATCTCGCCGTTCTCGCCCTCGCCCTTGCTGGAGCGGTTGTACAGCGCGTTGTTGATGTCGAAGCCGCCCGCGCTGTAGCTGTCCACGTACTGGCCGGGCGAGCCGCTGGTGCGGCAGGCGGGGCCCTCGTTGCCGTTGGCGAACGCCGGGAAGATCCCGGCCGCGACCCACGCCTCGACCGTCTCCTTGTACCAGGGGTCGTAGCCGTCGCCGCCCCAGGAGTTGTTGACGATGTCGGGGGCCAGGTCGGGGCGCGGGTTCTGGCCGTTCAGGTCGGTCGGCGCCAGGACCCACTGCCCGGCCGCCAGCAGGGAGGCGTCGGTGCAGGTGTTGAGCTCGCAGCCCTTGGCGGCGATCCACTTGGCGCCGGGCGCGACGCCGATGCCGTTCGCGCCGACCATCGTGCCCATGGTGTGGGTGCCGTGGCCGTTGTTGTCGCAGGGCGCGGCGGCCGGGCAGACGCGCGCCGGGTCGAACCAGTTGTAGTCGTGCGTGAACGTGCCGTCCTGGTTCCTGCCGCGGTAGCTCTGGACCAGGTCGGGGTGGTCGAACTGGGCGCCGGAGTCGATGTGGGCGATCACGATGCCCTCGCCGCGGTTGCCCAGCTCGCTCCAGACGCGCGGGGCGTTGACCCGGTCGATGTTCCACTCGACGGCGACTTCTGATGTCGCCGAGTCCGCGACGTTCACCTTGGCCTCGGCCTTGCCGGGCGTGGGGTCGGGCAGCTTGACGGTGCGGACCGGCTGGATGCTCTCGACGTCGGACAGCTTGGCGATCTCGCCCGCCAGCTTCGCGTCGGCGGTCACCCGTACGGCGTTGACGATCCAGTACGGGGTGTAGTCGGTGTTTCGGGAGTCGAGCAGCTTGCGCAGGCCCGCCTGGGAGGTGGCGGCTCGCTCGGTCTTAGCCTCGAAGACCAGCTCGGCCTTCGTGTCCTTGGCGACGGCCCGGCGGGCGCCGCTCAGGTCGGCCGCCCCTTTCATCCGGACCCAGAAGGTGGCCTTGTCGTCCTTGTCGAGCTGCGCCTGGACGGCGGCGTCGATCTTCGCAGGCTCCGGCGCGGCCAGCGCCGGGGCCTGCGGGACGCATAAGCCTGCGGTGACGGCGATCCCGGCCAGGACCGCACGCCAGCGGGGGGTGTTGAGCACGCGACTCTCCTTCGAGTCCCTCGAGACAAGAGGTGATCTTTACGCCTCTGTCGAGAAGCGTGAAGAGATCTTGTCGGGAAAGCAAGAGGTGTCGCGAAATGTAACGTGACTGCCTGAAATGTAATCTGGTCAGCTGAAATGTCGCTGATAGCCGACTTGTCGCATGATCGCCAGGAAGTACTCCTTGATCTGCTCGGCGCCCTCGTCGTCGGGGTGGCCGACCAGATGGCCCGTCACCGCGCTGGTCAGCAGCTCCTGCACCACGTCCAGGTCGAGGTCCGGCGGGAGCTCCCCGCGCTCGCGGGCCGCGGCCAGCGCCTCGCGCACCACCGCCGCCCGCCGCCCGCCGTTGGTCTCCCGGTACGTGCTGACCAGCTCGGGATAGTCGTCGACCGCGCCGAAGACCCGCCGGAGCAGGACCCGGTTGCGCGGATCGGCAAGGTGCAGCGCCCATTCGGCGAACATGTGGTCGAGGTCGCGCCAGCCGGTGACGGCGGGGTCGTTGTCGTGCAGGGCCCACTGCAGGGTGCGCACCAGCAGCGCCGTCTTGTCGGCGTACCTGCGGTAGACCGTCGCCCTCGTCACGCCGGCCCGCTTGGCGACCTGCTCGATGCTGGTCTGCTGTGCGCCGTACTCGATGAGCAGGTCGAGCGCGGCCGCCAGGATGGCCGTGTCGGCCTCCTGGTTGCGCGGCCGTCCGGCCGGTCGCGCGGCTCGCGTGCCGGTCGTGGCGAGGTCGTCGGTGCTCATCATGCGCGGCGGGTCACCATCTTGTCGTAGAGGCGGTCCGGCAGGAGTCTATTGACCCACAGCGGACGAGGCCGCTCATCGCCGGACGTCCCAGGTCACCGGGAGGCTGTGGACCCCGTAGATGAGCATGTCGGTACGGAGCGGCACCTGCTCCGGCTCGACCGCGAGCCGCAGCGACGGGAACCGCCTGAACAGCGCCGGGTAGCCGGCCCGCATCTCCACCCTGGCCAGCTGCTGGCCCAGGCACTGGTGCACGCCGTGGCCGAAGCCCACGTGCCCGCCGGTGTCCCGGCGCAGGTCGAGGACGTCGGGGTCGGGGAAGCGGCCCGGGTCGCGGTTGGCGGACGGCACCGAGACCGTCACCGTCTCACCGGCCCTGACCAGCTCGCCGCCCAGCTCGACGTCCTCCAGCGCCGTACGGACGAGGAAGGGGATGATCGTGAGGTAGCGCAGCAGCTCCTCCACCACCTGGTCCACCCGGCCGGGCTCCTCGCGCAGGACGGCCAGCTGGCCGGGGTGGCGCAGCAGCGCGAACGTCCCCAGGGCGAGCATGTTGGCGGTGGTGTCGAGCCCGGCGCCGAGGAGCATGAAGCCGATGTTGGCCAGCTCCTCGTCGGTGAGGTCGCTCCTGGTCAGGCCGCTGAGCAGGTCGTCGGTGGGCTTCGCCCGCCTGGCCACGACCAGGTCGCGCATGCGCGCCTGCATCGTCAGGAACGTGGAGATCTTCCGCTCCTGCGTGGCGTCCGGCCGCACCAGCTCGGTGGCCTCGGCCATGAAGCCCGCCCGCTCCTCGTCCGGCACGCCGAGCAGCTCACAGATCACCACCGCCGGGACCGGCGCCGCGAACGCCTCCACCAGATCGGCCGGCGGGCCCTGCCGCTCCATGAGGTCGAGCCGGTTTTCGGTGATCTCCTCGATGCGTTCGGCGAGCAGGCGCATCCTGCGCACCGTGAACTCGCCGGTGAGCAGGTGGCGGTAGCGGGTGTGCTCGGGCGGGTCCATCCCGATGAACATCCCGGGCGGGCTCGGCCGGCCCGTGGCGGTGCTCTCTACGGGGACGTGCCGCAGCTCGGAGCGGGCGCTGAAGCGCCGGTCGGCCAGCACCTCGCGCACGAGCGCGTGACTGGTGACCAGCCAGCCCAGATGGCCGTCGGGATAGGCCAGGCGGGTGATGGGGGCGCTGGCGCGCAGCTTGGCGAGGTCGTCGGGAGGGTCGAACGGGTTCGGCCGCACGGTGGGAAGGGTGATCGCCTCGATCTCGGACATTGGGGTCTCCTCTCTCATGAATACAGTACAGCTCTGTATTCAAATATGGGCGCCCGGGGGGGCGGGTCGGTGGGTCGGCGTTGCGCGATCATGGTCCGCCGGTTAACCTGTTCGCATGCGAAATCACGCTCAGCTCCAGTGGTGGCGCCGCTCCTAGGCGGCGCGTGTTTCGCATTCCTCAACGGACGGCCGCCCCGGATGGCGGCCTTTCTCGTGTCCGCCCCCGGGGCTCGATCATTTGACGTGGTAAAGGGGCATGGAGTGGAGACGAGCGGATATACCACCGCCGGGGGCATCGGTGTCGAGCGCGAGGCGCGCGAGGTCGACGAGGCCGCACTCGAAGAGATCGTGACCGCGCTCGGGCACAGGCGCGGCGGCGCGTTCTCCTCGGGCATGGACTACCCGGGCCGTTACAGCCGATGGGCCTTCGGCTACGTCGACCCGTGCCTGGAGCTGGTCGCCAAGGGCCGCGTCATCTCGGCGACCGCGCTGAACGAGCGCGGCAGGGTCGTGCTGCCCGCCGTCGCCTCCTGCCTGCTGGCCGCCGGCAAACCGGTCGCCGAGCCGACGCCGGACCACGTCGAGGTGTACGTCCCCGAGTCGGAGGATCTGCTGCCGGAGGAACTGCGCAGCCGCCGGCCGACCGTGTTCACCGCGATCCGCGAGGTCATCGCCGCCTTCAAGGGCGACGACCCGCACCTCGGCCTGTACGGCGCCTTCGGCTACGACCTGGCCTTCCAGTTCGAGCCCATCAGGCAGGAGCTCGTCCGCCCCGACGACCAGCGAGACCTCGTTCTCCACCTGCCCGACCGCATCATCGTGATCGACCGGCAGCGCGAGTCCAGCGTCGAGTTCCGCTACGAGTTCACCGTCGACGGCGCCACCACGCGCGGCCTGGAGCGCACCGGCGCCACCGCCGAGCCCGTCACCCCCGCCGAAGTGCCCGAGAACCCGGCGAAGGGCACCTACGCCAAGGTCGTGGCCGCCGCGAAGGAGAAGTTCAAGCGCGGCGACCTGTTCGAGGTCGTGCCCGGACAGGTCTTCCACTCCGTCTGCGCCGACCCGTCAGGCTTCTACCGCAGCCTGCGGCAGAGCAACCCGGCGCCGTACGAGTTCATCATCAGCCTCGGCGAGGGCGAGCACCTGGTCGGCGCCTCGCCCGAGATGTACGTCCGGGTCAGCGGCGACCGCGTCGAGACCTGCCCCATCTCCGGCACCATCGCCCGCGGCAGCAACCCGGTCGAGGACGCCGAGGCCATCCGCACCCTCCTGTCCAGCGTCAAGGAGGAGTCGGAGCTGACCATGTGCACCGACGTCGACCGCAACGACAAGTCGCGCATCTGCGTGCCCGGCACGGTCAAGGTCATCGGGCGCCGCCAGATCGAGCTCTACTCCCGCCTGATCCACACGGTCGACCACATCGAGGGGCGGCTGCGGCCGGAGTTCGACGCGCTCGACGCGTTCCTCACGCACATGTGGGCGGTGACGGTCACCGGCGCGCCCAAGACGTGGGCCATGCAGTTCATCGAGGACCACGAGGCCACGACCCGCAGGTGGTACGGCGGCGCCATCGGCTTCATCGGCTTCGACGGCTCCATGAACACCGGCCTGACCCTGCGTACCGCCCAGATCAAGAACGGCGTGGCGACGGTCAGGGCCGGGGCGACGCTGCTGTTCGACTCCGACCCCGAGTCGGAGGAGCGCGAGACCGAGCTCAAGGCCAGCGCTCTGCTAGGCGCCCTGGCCGCGGTCAACCGGCCGGGCACCGTCCCGGTCCCCGAGCCCAGGCCGCAGCCGGGCCAGGGCATGAAGGTGCTGCTCGTCGACCACGAGGACTCCTTCGTCAACACGCTGGCCGACTACTTCCGCCAGGAAGGCGCCGACGTGGTGACGCTGCGCCACGGCTTCCCGGCCCACATGATCGACGACATCGCGCCCGACCTGGTGGTGCTCTCGCCGGGGCCCGGCTGGCCGTCCGACTTCGGGATGTCGGCCCTGATCGACCAGATCTACGCCCGCGACCTGCCGGTCTTCGGCGTCTGCCTGGGCCTGCAGGCCATGGTCGAGCAGGCCGGGGGCACGCTGGAGCTGCTCGGCTACCCCGAGCACGGCAAGCGCGGCCAGGTCTCCCGGATCGCCGACAGCGCGCTGCTGGAGGGGCTGCCCGACGAGTTCACCGCGGCCCGCTACCACTCGCTGCACGCCAAGCAGCCCGGCGTCGTCGGCTTCGCCGCGACCGCGCTCACGCCCGACGGCAACGTCATGGCGATCGAGGACGTCGAGCGGCGGCGGTTCGCCGTGCAGTTCCACCCCGAGTCGATCCTCACGCAGGAGGGCGGCGCGGGCGCGAAGATCATCGCGAACGTGCTGCGCCTGGCCCGCAGATAACTGACGCGCTGCGCCGGGTCCGCAGATAACTACGGTAAAACCGCCGCGGGAGCGTGCGGAGCTCCCCTAGAGTCTCCGCATGCTCCCCGTAGACCTGCCCGGCACGGTGCGTGACGCGCTGCTGGCCCCGCTCGTCGACCACCACTGTCACGGGGTGCGCCGGGACGACCTGAGCAGAGCCGAGTTCGAGCTGCTCATCAACGAGGGCGGCAGCCCGGCGCCGCCCGGCACCACCCACTTCGACGCCCCGCTCGGGGTGGCCGTGCGCCGCTGGTGCGCGCCGCTGCTCGACCTGGAGCCGCACGCCCCGCCGGCCGTCTACGTCTCGCGCCGGGAGGAGCTGGGCGCGGCCGAGGTCAACCGGCGCCTGCTGGCAGGGGCCGGGGTGGTGGCGTTCCTGGTGGACACCGCTCCCGCGGAGATCGGCCCGAGGGAGATCGGCGCAGGGGACGTCGACCTGCTGACGGCCACCGAGATGGGCCGCCACGGCGGGGCCGCCGCCGACGAGCTCGTACGGATCGAGCAGATCGAGCGGGACGTGGCCGAGGACGCGCCCCTGGCCGTGGACTACCTGGACGGCGTCGGCGAGGAGCTGACCGCCAGGGCCGCCAGGGCGGTCGGGCTGAAGACCGTCATCGCGTCGCTGTACGGCCTCGACTTCGACCCGGCCAGGCCCACCAGGGGAGCGGTGATCGCGGCGGCCAACCGGCGGCTGTCGGACCCGAAGCAGCCGCTGACGGACGAGGTCCTGCTGCGCCACCTGCTCTGGAGCGCGATCGACGTGGCCAGGGAACGGGGGCTGCCCGTGCAGTTCCACACCGGCTTCGGCGGCTCGGGGCCCGACCTGCACCGCACCGACCCGGGCCGGCTGGGCGCGTTCGCCAGGATGCTGCAGCCGGTCGGCGTTCCGCTCATCCTGCTGCACTGCTACCCCTACCACCGCCAGGCCGCCTACCTCGCCGGCGTCCACCCGCACGTCTACGTGGACGTCGGCCTCGCGCTCCCGCACACCGCCGCCGCTTCGGCCAGGGTCGTGGAGGAGCTGCTGGAGCTGGCGCCGTTCCACAAGCTGCTGTTCAGCTCCGGCTGCCACGGCGTGGCCGAGACCTGCTACCTGGGCGCGCTCTACTACCGGCAGGCGCTCGGCGCGGCGCTGGGGTCGCGGCTGGCGGCGGGGGAGTGGAGCGCCGCGGACGCCGCCCGGATCGCCCACATGATCGGCTCGGGGAACGCCCGTCGCGTCTACCGCCTGTGAGTCCCCGGGGGGCCGACTCGCGCCGCGCAGGTCCGACCTGGTTTGCTGGGGGCCGTCACAACACCCGACCTGAGCAGGGGGCTCTTCTGTGGGCACTGTCGAACCCGAGGCCGAGATCACGTTCCGCAGCGACGTGGACGTGGAGCTGGTGAAGGCCGCCGCGTCGGACGCCGACGTGCTGTGGGCCGCACGCGTCTCCACGAAGGGTGAGAGCTCTCTGGAGGAGATCGAGGCCGATCCCCAGCGCTCCAAGGGCCTCATCAACTTCCTGATGCGCGACAGGCACGGCACGCCGTTCGAGCACTCTTCCATGACCTTCTACGTCAGCGCGCCGATCTTTGTTTTCCGGGAATTCATGAGGCACCGGACCTTTTCCTATAACGAGGAGTCCGGCAGGTATCGGAAGCTGACGCCGGTTTTCTATGTGCCCGGGCCCGACCGGAAGCTGGTGCAGGAAGGAAAGCCCGGCAAGTACGTGTTCCTGGACGGCACCGCCGAGCAGCACAAGCTGGTGAGCGAGGCGACCCGGGAAAGCTACCGGCAGTCCTACCGGGCCTATCTGGAAATGCTCGAGGCGGGGGTGGCGCGCGAGGTGGCCCGTACGGTGCTGCCGGTGGGCCTCTACTCCTCGATGTACGCCACCTGCAACGCCCGTGCCCTGATGAACTTCCTGTCGCTGCGGGTCAAGCGCGAGGACTCCACGTTCCCGTCGTTCCCGCAGCGTGAGATCGAGATGGTCGCCGAGAAGATGGAGGCTTTGTGGGCGGAGCTCATGCCTCTGACCCATGCGGCGTTCGAGGCCAACGGGCGGGTCTGCCCCTGACCCCGCCTCACGGCGGGCGGGACGTGACCCCGCCTCAGGGCAGGCGGGCCGTGGTCTCGCTGATCATCTGGGTGAGGATCGACGCGGTCGCGGGGTGGGTGTCGAGGAGTTCGTCCAGCCGGGCCCGCCACACGCCCGCCTCCGCGTAGATCGCGTCCGCCTCCTCCTCCGCCTGCAGCCGCAGCCGCGTCTCGCACAGCTGCAGCTGGTACATGATCCCCAGGTAGTGGCCGACCGCGTCGCTGAGCCACCAGTAGGCGTCCGTATTGGCGGCGGAGACGAAGGTCCGCGCACCTTCCCAGGCCACTCGCCTGGGATGGAGGACTGCCATGGCCGGATGGTACGCCCCTCGTGCCGGGACGGGAATGACTCCAAACGCCGACTCGACCGGCAAATACGATTTTCCTTCGCATTTTCCGTCCGAAATTCGAATGCGAAGCATGACGAGGTAACTACAGATGGTGTGCTTCGCGGCGTATTGAGGAGAAACGGTTGTGACGCGTCATCAGTGGTGTAAGACTCAATTTTGAGCGCATCGGTTGTACCGGGGAGGGGCCGGCGCTCAAGACCCGGAGCCGTCAGGGAGGTGAACGACACGACCGGAACCCGATTCCGGTCTATAGGTGGGGTGGGTAAATGTCGTTGAATCCGCGCCTGGTAAAAGAGAGTTTCTCCGTCATCGAACCGGTGGCCGACAAGGCGACGGCCTACTTCTACGGCCGGCTGTTCGCCGAGAGCCCGCATCTGCGGGGCATGTTCCCGCCCGCGATGGACGTCCAGCGGGACCGCCTGTTCAGCGCGTTGACCCGCATCGTGTGGAGCCTGGACAGCCCGGACAGCCTCGCGACGTACCTGGGCCAGTTGGGAAGGGACCACCGCAAGTACGGGGTGATCGCCGACCACTACACGGCCGTCGGCAACGCCCTGCTCGCCACCATCCGCCGCTTCGCCGCCGAGATCTGGAACCACGAGATCGAGGCCGCCTGGGTCGCCGCCTACACCGCGGCCGCCAGTCTCATGATCGAGTCGGCCGAGTCCGACTCCGGGGTCTCGCCCGCCTGGTGGCCGGCCGAGGTGATCGACCACGAGCTGCGCCACCGTGACATCGCGGTCCTCACGCTGCGGCCGGCCGAGCGGCTGCCGTACACGCCGGGCCAGTACCTCAACGTGCAGACCGCGCGCTGGCCGCGCGTCTGGCGCACGTTCTCCATCGCGAACGCGCCGCGCGCCGACAACACGCTCAGGCTGCACGTCCGCTCGGTCCCCGGCGGCTGGGTGTCCACCACGCTCATCAGGCACACCCGCATCGGCGACACGCTCCTGCTGGGCCCGCCGATGGGCACGATGGCGCCGTGCGAGAGCAGCATGCGGGACGTGCTGTGCGTGGCGGGCGGCACCGGCCTGGCCCCGCTGAAGGCGATCATCGAGCACATCATCGCCTCGGGCCGCCGGCCCAACATCCACCTGCTGTACGGCGCGCGCACGGTCGAGGAGCTCTACGACCTGCCCGACCTGATCAGGATGGAGTCGTCGTTCCCCTGGCTGCGGGTGCTGCCCGTGGTGTCCGACCAGCCGGGGTTCGACGGGATGCGCGGCCATCTGCCCGAGGTCACGCAGCGCTTCCACTCCTGGGCCGAGCACGACGTGTACGTGTGCGGCCCGCCCGGCATGGTCAACGAGACCGTACGCCGCCTTCAGATCGACGGAGTGCCCCTGTCACGCATTCACCGGGACATCGTCCAAGCCGAACGCTGACAGATCTTGACACTTCGGGTTGAAAGGTGCGAGGTGGAGGATGACACGCCAACGTGGAGGTGGACTGTGCCATCCCCCGCCGGGCGCCGAGGAATCGGCGGGCTGCTGACCCTGGTGCTCGTCCTTACCCCGCTGCCCGCCCTGGCATCGTCGGAGGCGGTCCCGCTGACGGAGCTGGGGACCGGCACGCAGGAGGGCACGGCAGGCCAAAGCGGTACGGCGGGCCAGGGCGGCACCGCAGGTCAGCCCGGCGCGGCAGGCCAGGGCGACACCCAGGCGGGGCCTGACGCGTTCCAGGCGGGCACTCAGGCGGGCACTCAGGCGGGCACTCAGGCTGGCACTCAGGCTGGGCCCGACACCTTCCAGGCGGGCACGACGATCGTGGCCGCCCAGCAGGTCGGCAGGTTCTTCGACGGCGGGGCGTCCGGCATCGCGTACGCGACCTCGGCCGACAACGGCGCCACGTGGACCAGGGGCGTGCTGCCGGGGATCACCACGTCCGGCGGCGGGCTCCATCGGCGGGTCAGCGACCCGTCGGTGGCCTACGACGCCCGGCACGGAGTCTGGCTGATCTCCTCGCTGGCGCTCACCGACCAGAACGGGGTCACCGGGGCGGCGGTGCTCACCAACCGCTCCGCCGACGGAGGCCTGACCTGGGGCGATCCCGTCACGACCGCTGTCGCGAACGGGGGCGACCTGGACAAGAGCTGGGTCGTCTGCGACAACGGCGCCCGCAGCCCGTACTACGGCCGCTGCTACGCGGTCTACGACGACGCCGCCGCGGGCAACGCGATCAAGGTGGCCCGCTCCTCCGACGGCGGCCTGACCTGGGCCGAGACCGGCACGTCCGCGACCGGGCTGGGTGGGCAGCCGGTCGTGCGGCCGAACGGCGCCCTCGTCGTGCCGTACCTGAGCGACGAGGGTCAGATCCGCTCCCTGCGCTCCCGTGACGGCGGCGAGAGCTGGGGCCGCAGCGTGCTCGTCGCCACCGTGCAGCGGCACAGGGTCGCGGGCGGGCTGCGGGCCGCGCCGCTGCCCTCGGCGGAGGTGGACGCCGCCGGCACCGTGTACGTCGCCTGGTCCGACTGCCGCTTCCAGCTCAGCTGCGGCGGCAACGACATCGTCATGAGCACCTCGGCCACCGGCGCGCAGTGGAGCCACATCCTGCGCGTCACGGACGACGGCGGCGACCACTTCATCCCAGGCCTCGGCGTCGACCCCGCCGCCGCGGGCGAGACGGCCAGGCTGGCGCTCGCCTACTACCGTTACCCGTCCGCCGCCTGCACGGCCGCCACCTGCCGCCTCACGGTCGGCTACACCTCCTCCGCCAACGGCGGCGCGAGCTGGTCGGCCCCCGTCGAGCTGCACGGGCCGATGGAGCTCGGCTGGCTCGCCGACTCCGCGCAGGGCCGCATGGCGGGCGACGACATCTCCACCTCGGTCCTCCCCGGCGGCAATGCCTACGTGGCCTTCACCGCCGCGGCGGCGCCGGCGGACGGGGCGTTCGACATGCGGACCTACACCGTCACAGGCGGGCTGCCGATCACCGGCGGAGGCCGCCCCACGCTCGCCATCGAGGCGCCCATCGCCGCCGGCGAGGAACTGCCGGGCCCACCCGCCCCCGCCCGCTGACCCCGGAGACCCTGAAGGAGGTCCTGGCCCGCTCACAGGCCCCGGAGGAGGCGCCCGGCGCGCTCACAGGCCTTGGCGAACGTGCCGACCGCTCGCAGACCCGGGGAGGAGATGCCCGGCCGGCCCGCAGGCGTTCGGAGAACGCGCCTGGCCCGCCCGCCGACCCGGCAGGCCCTGGAGAACGCGCCTGGCCCGCCCGCCGACCCGGCAGGCCCTGGAGGAGGTGCCCGGCCCGCTCGCTAACCTCCCAGGCCCTGGTGGAACGCGGCGGCGGTCTCCTCGTCGTTCGGCCAGAACGTCTCGATGGCCAGCTCGGAGAGCGTCACGTCCACCGGCGTCCCGAACGTCGCGATCGTCGTGAACATCGACAGCACCCGGTCACCGGCCGCGATCCGCAGCGGCACCAGGATGTCGGCGGGCCCCGGCACGTGCGCCACATTCAGGTCCACTCCCGGATACTCGTACGCGGCCAGCTCATCGTGCAGCGCGGCCAGCCGCGCGTCACCCGACCCCTCGGCCTGCCGGCGCAGCTGGTAGAGAAGGTGCGCCCGGACCTCGGCCAGGTTCAGCAGCCGGCCGCCCATCGCGTCGGGGTGCAGCGAGAGCCGCATCACGTTGATCGGCTCCTTCAGCAGTTCGGCGGGCACCCCGTCCATGAACATCGCGGCCGCCGAGTTGGCCGCAACCAGGTTCCACGCCGCGTCCACCACGACCGCCGGGTACGGCTCGTGCCCGGCCAGGATCTTGTCCAGCGCCTGCCGTACGACCTCCATCTCCGGGGCACGGACCTCGCGTTCCGGATAGACCGGAGCGAACCCGGCGGACATCAGCAGCCTGTTGCGCTGCCGCAGCGGCACATCCAGCTCCTCGGCCAGCTTCATCACCATCTCGCGGCTCGGCCGGGCGCGGCCGGTCTCCAGAAAACTGATGTGGCGGGCCGAAACGTCGGCCTCGATGGCAAGATCCAGCTGGCTCACCCGCCGACGCTGCCGCCACGAACGCAACAACTCACCAAATGTCTCTTCATTTACGGCTACTGCTCCCATGCCCGGCACAGTAGCCGCTGGAGGGAAGCGTCACGATTACCCGCCAGGTAATGCCGCTTCGCGGGTGGAAAACTCCCAGTCCTCTGAGACTGTCGGTCCCACGTGGCACGATGGCGGCAGACCAACAAGGGAGCACGCCATGAGTGACACACTGCTCGCGATCGGCACCCGCAAGGGCCTCTTCCTCGCCCGCTCCGCCGGCGGCGGTTCGTTCGACGTCGAGCCGATCCAGTTCTCGACGGTCGCCGTGCACTCGGTGGCGATCGACACGCGAGCCCCCTCGCCCCGGCTCCTGGCCGGGATCGAATATGGTCATTTCGGTCCGTCCGTGATGTATTCGGATGACCTCGGGAAGACGTGGAAGGAGGCGGAGCAGCCGCCCATCGCCTTCCCGGAGAAGACCGAGGCGACCCTGACCAGGGTGTGGCAGCTCGCGCCCTCGCCGTCCGAGCCCGGCGTGGTGTGGGCCGGGGTCGAGCCGGGCGCGCTGTTCCGCTCGGAGGACGGCGGCGTCACATACCAGCTGGTCGAGGGCCTGTGGGAGCACCCGCACCGGCCGCAGTGGCAGCCGGGAGGCGGCGGCCTGTGCCTGCACACCATCGTCCCGCACCCGACCGACCCGCAGATCATCGGCGTCGCGATCTCCACCGGCGGCTTCTACCGCTCCTTCGACGGCGGGCTGTCGTGGGAGGCCGCCAACCGCAACATCCGGGCCGCCTTCCTGCCCGAGGGGGCGCAATATCCGGAGTTCGGGCAGTGCGTGCACAAGGTCGCCATGCACCCCTCCCGGCCCGAGCGGCTCTACCTCCAGCACCACTTCGGCGTCTACCGCAGCGACGACTTCGGCGAGGCCTGGCACGACATCGGCGCCGCCCTGCCGTCCGACTTCGGCTTCCCGATCGCGGTGCACCCGTCGCGGCCCGACACGGTCTTCGTCCTGCCCCTGACGGCCGACATCGACCGCACCCCGGTCGGCCACCGCTACCGCGTCTTCCGCAGCGACGACGCGGGCGCGACGTGGCAGCCCTTCGCCTCGGGCCTGCCCGAGGGCCCCGTGCACGCGGCCGTGCTGCGTGACGCGATGACGGCCTCGGAGGCGGGGGTGTTCTTCGGCACCCGAGACGGCGAGGTCCACGGCTCGCGCGACGGCGGCGAGACCTGGTCACCGGTCGTCCGCCACCTGCCCGACGTGCTCACCGTGCGCGCGGCGGTGCTCTAGCCGATGGTCACGATGGTGGTCTTCGTGCTCCCGGGCATGCTGCGGCGATGGGTGAGCGGGCGCTCGGAGGTCAAGGTCTTCGCCGTGGCCTCCGACCGCGACTCACCGCCCACCCTGGGGGCGGCGCTCGACATGCTCCGGCGTACGCACCCGCTGCTGGAGGAGCGGCTCCGCGACGAGTACGGCCGGATCCGCCGGCACATCAACATGATCGTGTGCGGCGAGAACGCCCACGGGCTCGGCGACCTCGACTACGCCCTCCCCCCGGGCGCCGAAATCTACGTCACCCCCACCCTCGCCTGACTACCCACCCCACCCCGCCCCAGACGCGCCGTCCCCGCCTCTCAGCGCCCAGGCCTGCCTCCGCCTAGGCGGGCCGCTCTGGGGATCGGGGCGCCCGCACCCCGCCGTGCCCCGATCCCATTCCGCCATGCCCCGCACTGCCTCGCCCTGCCCGCCCTCCCCGCGCCGCATCGTGCCGCGCCGTCGCCTGCTGTGCTCTGCCGCGTCGCTCCCTGCCGCGCTGTCACCTGCGGTGCCGTGCCGCTCCCTCCGTCCCGTCCCGTGCCCCGGCCCGTCCCATGCCCCGTGCCGTGCCCCGTCCTGTGCCCCGTCCCGGGCGTCGTGCCGCTCCCTCCGTGCCGTGCGGTGCGCCGTGCCATGCCGCGTGCCGTGCCGCCTGCGGTGCTGTGGTGGGCTGGGGTGGGGGAGGGGTGGGGCGGCGGGGTGGGGACAGAAGTGGTAGATCTTTGGGAGACCTGACATATCGGAAAGACCTTGCGCCATGATGGGGCGTGCGGCCGTCATCTTGACAGGCTGATGGCGGCACCGACTCCACCTTGCCCCCTGGAGATCGCATGTCCCGACCGCTGATCGGTATCACCGCCTACTTCGAAGCCGCCCGCTGGAGCGACTACGTACGCGAGGCCGTAGTGTCGCCTCCCTCCTACGCCAGGGCGGTCGGGCGGGCCGGGGGCGCTCCCGTGGTGCTCCCGCCGATCGGCACCCCCGCCATCGAGGACTACATCAGCGGCCTGCAGGGCATCGTCCTGGCCGGCGGCGTGGAGGTCGGCGCGGGCAACTACGGCGGCGAGCCCGACGAGCGGGTGGCCGAGCCGCAGCAGCACCGCGACCGGTTCGAGCTGGCGCTGGCCAGGGCCGCCGTCCGCGCCGACCTGCCGATCCTGGGCATCGCCAGGGGCATGCACGTGCTCAACGTCGCCCAGGGCGGCACGCTGATCCCCTGGCTGCCGGAGGTGCTCGACAACGACCGCCATGGCGAGCCGGGCGCGACCCACACGATCCAGGTCAGCGTCTCCAGCAAGCTCGGCAAGGCCGTGGGCGACCGGATCGAGGTCAGCGCCCCTCACCACCAGTCCGTACGCCGCCTCGGCACGGGCCTGCTGGCCGTGGCCTGGGCCGAGGACCAGATCGTCGAGGGGATCGAGTTGCAGGGGCACAGGTTCGGCGTGGGTGTCCAATGGCATCCGGAGCGTGACGGAGATGCGCGGATCTTCGATGCGTTCATCGAGGCGGCCCGATAGGCTGCGATCATGCCGCTGCACCCTCAGGCGCGGGACTATCTCGCCCGTTACGTGCCGGACGCGGGCACCGACTTCGACGCGTTCGGCCTGGCAGAGATCCAGGAGACGCGCGCGCAGCCCGACCGGGTGGCGATCCACCGCGGCCCGCTCACCAAGCTCCCCTTCGTCCGTGACGAGCAGGCCGAAGGCGTGCCGATCAGGATCTACCGCGCCGACCCCGGCGACGGCGCGCTGCCCGTCGCGGTCTTCTTCCACGGCGGCGGGTGGGTCTACGGCGGCGTCAAGCGGAGCGACCGGCTCTGCCGCGACCTGGCGATCCGCACGGGCGCGGTAGTGGTGTCCGTGGACTACCGGCTCGCCCCCGAGCACCCCTTCCCGGCCGCCGCCGACGACGCCTGGACCGTCGTGCGCGACCTGTTCGCCCGGCCGGCCTTCTACCAGGGCAACGGCGGCGTCGCGGTCGTCGGCGAGGGCGCGGGCGGCAACCTGGCCGCCGTCGCCGCCTGGCAGGCCCGCGACGCCGGGCTGGGCCTCACGCACCAGGCGCTCGTCTGCCCGGTCCTCGACCTGGCCATGGACATGCCCAGCCACGGCGAGTACGCCAAGGGCTACGCGCTCGACGCCGCCGAGCTGGCGTGGTACGCCCGGCAGTACGCCGGTGACGCCGATCCCGCCGACCCGCGGCTGTCCCCGCTGCGCCTGCCCGACGTCGCGGGCCTCGCGCCCGCGACCGTGGTGACGGCCGAGTACGACGTGCTGAGAGACGAGGGCGAGCACTACGCCCGCCGCCTGGCCGAGTCGGGCGTGCCGGCGGAAAGCCGCAGGTGGGACGGCGCGGTGCACGGCTTCTTCGGCCTGCCGGGCCTGTTCGACCAGGCCGTCGAGGCCCGCGAGTACGTCGCGGAGCGGCTGCGGGGATCGTGGTGACCTACGACAAGCTCAAGCTCGACACCCCGGCCGACGGCGTCCTGCGGGTCACGATCAGCGAGCCGGGCCGGCTCAACGCCGTGGACGCGACCGCCCACCGCGAGCTGGGCGAGATCTGGCGCGACGCCGACCGGGACGACAGCGTCAGGGCCGTCGTCGTCAGGGGAGAGGGCGGGGCGTTCTCCGCGGGCGGCGACCTGTCCATGATCGAGGACATGACCCGCGACCACGCGACCAGGCTGCGCGTGTTCGCCGAGGCCCGCGACATCGTCTACAACGTGCTCAACTGCTCCAAGCCGATCGTCTCGGCGATCCAGGGGCCGGCGGTCGGCGCGGGGCTCGCCGTGGCCCTGCTGGCCGACATCTCCGTCGTGGGCCGCACGGCGCGGATCATCGACGGGCACACCAGGCTCGGCGTCGCCGCCGGCGATCACGCGGCGATCGTGTGGCCGCTGCTGTGCGGGCTGGCCAAGGCGAAATACCACCTGCTGCTGTGCGAGCCCGTCACGGGCGAGCAGGCCGAGCGGATGGGGCTGGTCAGCCTGTGCGTGGACGACGACCAGGTGCACGACAAGGCCATGGAGATCGCGGTCAGGCTCGCCTCCGGCGCTCAGGAGGCGATCAGGCTGACCAAATACTCGCTCAACAACTGGCTGCGCCTGGCCGGGCCGTCGTTCGACGCCTCACTGGCCATGGAGTTCCTCGGATTCACCGGCCCCGACGTGGTCGAGGGCGTGCGCGCGGTGCGGGAGAAGCGGCCGCCGTCGTTCGGCTGACCCGGGGTGTGCTTCCCCCGCGCCCGGGTAGCGGGTGCTGGACGGGGCGGCCTGGTAGCCGCGCGGATGTCGAGGGCTTGTTCACCGAGGCCGAGAACGTTGCTCCGGGGACGAGGCAGAGACTCACCCCGGCCTGCGCGCACCACGGCCGCCTCCGCCGAATTCTTTGCCAGAACTTTTACGGGCCCTGTTATGGGCGCGGCCTGCGTGCGTTGAACACGAAGGCGGGCGGGGTGTTGCGCCACACCGTACGCCCCGGCACGACCTCCTCGAACCGCTCGGCCAGCAGCGCCCGGAAGCGCCGGGCCGGGCTCAGCGGGATGGCGTGAATGTAGGAGAACGTCGTGAACGCCGCACCAGGGCTCATCACCGACGTCACCGCGCTCAGCAGCGAATGCTGCAACTCCTGCGGGAACGCCGCCCACGGCAACCCGCTCACCACCACGTCCGCCTGCTGCAACCCGCGCTCGGCCAGCAACTCGCCCAGCCGCGCCGCATCGGCGTTCACCACGTCCACGGCCGGGAACCGGGACTGCAGGAGCCGCGCCATGGGCTCGTTGACCTCCACGGCCAGGTGGTGGCCACGCCCGCCGAGCCGCTGCTGGATCTCCGCCGTGAACGGGCCCGTGCCCGGGCCCAGCTCGACCACGGTCGGTTCGCCGCGCTCAGGGATCGGGGCGCAGACAGCCGAGGCCAGCCGCCGCGAACTGGGCGCGACCGCCCCGATCGTGGCCGGCGCCCGGAGAAACTGGCCGAGAAAAAGTGCGGTGTCATTGGGCATGCCCCGAACCTAAGGCAAGATCGCGGGTGGACGCTCCGCCCTCCGGACGGACCTCCGGCCACTTGGAGGAGGCGGGGTCCTCCGTGAGGAGGACCCCGGCCGGCAAGCTCCACGGCTACCGTGTGTCCATGCGTTGGCGTGGTTTGCCGCTGGATGTCCTGCTTGCGGTCTCAGGTGTGGGTCTGGACCTGTTGACGACGGCGCACGCGGGCGACACCAAATACCTGTCCGCCGCGATGAACATCCCGATGGCGCTGCTGGTGGGCCTGCCCATGGGGCTCGTCCGGCGCCGGCCGGTGCCCGTCGCGCTCTACCTGGCCGGACTGCTGGTGGTGACCGACCAGCTCGAGTCGTTCACGTCCAACACGGCGCAGATCCTGGTCTGCGTGGCGCTCGGAGTCGTGGGCTACCGCTCCGGCTGGCGGGCCACCGTGCTCGCCGTGGCCGCCGCGATGGTCGCGACCGCCTGGAACATCGTCGACCCCGGCATCCCGGTCGTCATGAACACCTGGGTGTACTCGGTCTTCCTGGCGGTCTTCCCGGCCGTGCTCGGGGCGTACCTGCGTGGCTCGGCGGGGCCGCTGGAGGAGCGGGACGTCACGCCCGACGCGCTGCTGGCGGCCGGCGGGGTGGCGATCACCGTGCTCAGCACCTGGACCTCCTGGCACGCGGGCACCCAGCCCGTCTGGGTGGTCGGCCTGCTCGCCGTGGTCGGCGGCCTGTCGCTGGGCATCGCCCGGCGGCTGCCCGGGGTGGTGTTCCTGCTGCAGGGCGCGCTGCTCGTCTCCGCCGACACCTACCTGAACCAGGTCGTCAACACCTGCGTGATCCTCACGCTCATCGCGATCGGCGTGTTCGCCATGCGGGTGACCTCCTGGGCATGGACGATCGTCGCCTACGCCGCCGGCTGCATGCTGACCGCGATCGCCGTCGTCGGCGAGGAGACCCAGACCACGCCGTTCCGCGTCGGCATCCTCATGACGCTGGTGGCCACGCCGATCGCCATCGGCCGCTACCTCGGCATGCGGCAGGCCGCCGCGGCCGCCGAGCGGCTGCGCGCCGAGGAGGCGGCCCGCGCGGCCGTCGCCCAGGTGCGCGCCGACCAGCTCGCCGAGCGCGAACGCATCGCCCGCGACGTGCACGACATCGTGGCCCACCACGTGGGCGCCATGGTCCTGCGGGCCAGCGCCGCCCGCTACACCGCCCCCGACGGCCCCGTCGCCGACGCGCTCACCGACATCCGCGAGACGGGGCACCAGGTGCTGCAGGACCTGCGCGACCTGCTCGACCTGCTGCGCGACCCCGAACGCCAGCCCGACCTGCTGGCCAACCCCGCCGACGTGGTCCGCGAGTCCGCCGAACGCATGGCCGCCGCCGGGCTCGTCGTCGACCTCGAACTCGACCCCGCCACCGACCAGGCGCCCCTCATCGCCCGGGCCTCCGCCGCCCGCATCGTCCAGGAAGGACTCACGAACGTGCTCAAACACGCCGGCCCCGGCACCCAGGTCCGGGTCAGCGTCACCCCCTCGGCGGAGGGGCTGTCCGTGCGGATCAGCAACGGCCGCCCGCCCACCGTCGTCGAACGCCTGCCCTCGTCCGGGCGCGGCCTGGCCGGCATGCGCGAACGCGTCCGCACCCTGGGCGGCACCCTCACCGCCGGGCCCGACGGCGAGGGCGGCTGGCTCCTGGCCGCCAGCCTCCCGGCCAGGAGCGTCGCATGATCCGCGTGCTGGTGGCCGACGACCAGGCGCTCGTACGCGCGGGCGTGCGGATGCTGCTGCAGGCCACGGGCGACATGGAGGTGGTGGGGGAGGCCGTGGACGGGGCCGAGGCGGTCCGCCTGGCCGAGCGCCACCTGCCCGACGTGATCCTCATGGACCTGCGCATGCCCAGGGTCGACGGGCTGGAGGCGATCAGGCGCGTGCTCGCGGCCCGGCCGGGCGCCCGGATCGTGGTGCTGACGACGTTCGCCGACGACGCCAACGTGTACGCGGCGCTGCGGGCCGGCGCGGTCGGATTCCTGGTCAAGGACGACGAACCGGAGCGCATGGTGGACGCGGTGCGCCGGGCGGCGGCGGGGGAGCAGCTCCTGGCGCCGTCGGTGCTGCGGCGGGTCGTGGAGCGGTTCCTGGACGCCGAGGAGCAGGCCGCCGCGCCCCCGCCCGCCGGGCTGACCGAACGCGAGCTGGAGGTGCTCGCCCTGGTCGGGACCGGGCTGTCCAACGCGGAGATCGCGGAGGAGCTGCACGTGGGGGTGACGACGGTCAAGACCCACATCGCGGCGGCCATGGAGAAGCTGGGGCTGCGCAACCGCATCCAGGCCGCCGTCGTGGCTCACCGCACCGGCCTCGTGGACGCCTCCTTCCGCCCGGTACGCCTGCCGCGCCCCTGACCCCGCCCGGTACGCCTGCCGCGCCCCTGACCCCGCCCCTGAGCCTGCCCCTGTCCCCGTCCCTGCCCCGCCTGCCCCTGCCCCGCCTCGCTCGTCCGCCGGACGGGGGACGGCCGATCATCCTCCGGGCGGACCGGCCCGGCATGGTCACCGGTGGCCCCCGACGCCGCTAGGGTCGGGGGTGTGGTGTATGTGAAGATCTGCGGACTGAGCGAGCCCGAGCATGTGACCACCGCCGTGGAGGCGGGCGCGGACGCGATCGGGTTCGTGATGACCCGGAGCCCGCGCAGGATCGAGCCCGAGCGGGCCGCGGAGCTGGCCGCGCTGGTGCCCGGCCATGTGCTGACCGTCGGGGTGTTCCGCGGCGAGGACCCTGACACGGTGCGCGCGGCGGCGCTGGCGTCCGGCGTGCGGGCCATCCAGCTGCACGGCAGGCACCCGCACGGCGACTTCACCGCGCTCAAGGACCTCGGCCTCAAGCTGATCAGGGCCGTCGACGCGGAGGCCGACCTGCGCTGCGGGGCCTACGACGAGGACCTGCTCCTCGTGGACGCGCCGCACGCCGGCTCCGGGCAGGCGTGGGACTGGGCGGCCGTCCGCGGCCGCGCGTCGGGCCAGTGGCTGCTGGCCGGCGGGCTCACCCCGTCCAACGTGAGCGAGGCGATCGCCGCGGCCGCCCCGTGGGGCGTCGACGTGTCCAGCGGCCTGGAGACCTCGCCCGGGGTGAAGGACTCGGCGCTCATCCGGGCGTTCATCGAGGCCGTGCGGCCTGCCGGCTGAGCTCGTCCCGGACCTGGCCCGCGCGGTGGGCTTCCTGCACTCTTTCGCCCGCCGCAGGGCGCCGCGGGAGGCGGCCGTCCCGGGCGGGTTCGCGGTGCTCGACGACCGCTATCCCGGCTCGCACGACGACAACAAGCTCATCGTCGGCCCCGGGCCGGTCCCGGAGGGGCCGCAGGAGGCGCGGGACGCGGCGGAGCGGCTGCTGCGGGCGGCCGACGAGGTGCTCGCGCAGCGCGAGCACCGGCTGGTGTGCGTGGACGACGACCGGCTCGGTACGGCGCTCGCGCCCGCGTTCCTGGCCGCCGGCTACGAGCACGAGACGAATCTGATCATGGCCTTCCGCGGCACGAGCCCGTCCGGCTCCGCGGCGGCTGAGCGGCTCTCCCTGGCCGAGCTGCTGCCGGTGCTGCGGCGCGACTGGCGCCACACGCTGCCGCAGGCGCCGGACGAGGTGATCGACGGGCTCGCCCGGCGCGTGGAGGGCCGGCTGCGCGGCGCCGACGCGGTGAGCTTCTGGGGGGTACGCGCCCCGGACGGGGAGATCGCCGCCAGGGCCGACCTGTACGAGCACGGGGGCGTCGCCCAGATCGAGAGCGTCTTCACCGGCGCGGACCATCGGGGCAAGGGGCACGCGCGTGCCCTCATGACCGCGCTGCTCGCGCAGGCGGCGCAGGCCGAGCTGATCTTCCTGGTGGCCGACGCGGCCGACTGGCCGAAGGACTTCTACGCCAAGCTCGGCTTCGAGGAGCTGGGCCGCACCCACGCCTTCCTCCGCACCTGACCCGCCGCCCGTGAGCGCGGGCATGCCGTGCGAGGCTCCCGGCCGTCGCTTCCGAAGGCGCCCGCCGCCGCGCTGAAAAGGCGCCTGCCGTTGCCCGAGAGCCGCCGTTCCCCAAAGAGGCGCTCGTTCCCGGGGAGGTGCTCGTTCCCGGGAGGTGCTCGTTCCGGGGAGGCGTCGGATCCCTGAGGAGGCGCCGGTACCGGAGGGAGGCGTCCAGGGGAGGCGCCCGTGCCCCGGGAGGCGCCCGTATCCTGCGGAGGCCCCGGTATCCCGTGGAGGCGCACGAGCCCCCGGGTGCCTGGTCGTGCCCGAAGGGCAGGTGCCGTGGGCTCGGGCGGGATCGGCTGGTTCGCCGCCAAGTGGGTCAGGGCGCGGGTGAGGAGCCCTCCGGTGTGGGGGGAAGGCCGGAAATGTGAGTGCCCGATGCGGGGCCGCTGCGTCAGAGTTCCACGCAGTAGGGTCTGCTCGTGAGCGAAACTTCCGCCGAGGACCGGATCTGGACGGTTCCCAACCTGCTGAGCTTCCTGCGACTCCTCGGCGTCCCCGTGTTCCTTTGGCTGGTTCTCGGGCCCAAGGCGGACGGATGGGCCATCGTGATCCTCGCGGTGGCCGGTTTCACGGACTGGCTCGACGGAAAGATCGCTCGCGCCTTCAACCAGACCAGCAGGCTCGGCCGGATCATCGACCCCGCGGCCGACAAGCTCTACGTCTTCGCCACCATCGTCGGCCTGCTGCTACGTGACGTCATCCCGTGGTGGCTGGTCGCGGTCATCCTCGGACGCGAACTCTTCGTCGCCTGTTTCATCCCCGTACTTCGCAAACATGGATACAAGGCACTTCAGGTGCATTACCTGGGCAAGGCCGCCATGTTCAACCTTATGTACGCCTTCCCTCTCCTCTTCCTTGCCTCCCATACGGGGTGGTATGCCGATATAGCACGAATTGTCGGGTGGGCATTCGCGCTTTGGGGAACGGGCCTGTACTGGTGGGCAGGCGTGTTGTATGTGGTACAGGTGCTGCAACTCGTAGCCGCGGCCAAAAAGGAGTGATCGGGTGAAGGCGGTCGTCATGGCAGGCGGAGAGGGAACTCGGCTGCGTCCCATGACCGCCAACCAGCCCAAGCCCCTGCTGCCCGTGGTCAACCGCCCGATCATGGAGCACGTGCTGCGCCTGCTGAAGCGCCACGGCATCACCGAGACGGTGGTCACGCTCCAGTTCCTGGCGGCGCTCGTGCGCAACTACTTCGGCGACGGCGACGAGCTGGGCATGAGCCTCCAGTACGCCACCGAAGACCTGCCCCTCGGCACGGCCGGCAGCGTCAAGAACGCCGAGGACCGGCTCCGCGACGACCGTTTCCTGGTGATCTCCGGCGACGCCCTAACAGATATCGATTTAACCGACATGATCCGGTTTCATCGTGAAAATTCGGCACTTGTGACAATCGGTCTCAAGCGAGTGCCGAACCCCCTCGAATTCGGGATCATCATCGTGGACGACGAGGGGCGCGTTCAGCGGTTTCTCGAGAAGCCCACCTGGGGCCAGGTCTTCTCCGACACCGTCAACACCGGCATCTACATCATGGAGCCCGAGGTCCTCGACGCCGTCGCCGCCGGCGAACCCGTCGACTGGTCCTCCGACGTCTTCCCCGCGCTCCTCGACCGCGGCGCCGCCATCTACGGCTACGTGGCCGACGGCTACTGGGAGGACGTCGGCACCCACGACAGCTACCTCAAGGCCCAGGCCGACGCCCTGTCCGGCCGGGTCAACCTGGAGATCGGGGGGTTCGAGCTCTCGCCGGGCGTCTGGGTCGCCGACTCGGCCTCGGTCGACCCCGACGCTGTGCTCAAGGGCCCGCTGCTCATCGGCGACTACGCCAAGGTCGAGGCGGGCGCCGAGCTGCGCGAGTACACCGTGCTCGGCAACAACGCCGTCGTCCGCGAGGGCGCCTTCCTGCACCGCGCGGTCGTCCACGACAACGTCTACCTCGGGCCCGGCGCCCACCTGCGCGGCTGCGTCATCGGCAAGAGCACCGACATCATGGCCGGCGCCCGCATCGAGGAGAACGCCGTCATCGGCGACGAGTGCGTCATCGAGCCCGAGGCGTACGTCTCCAGCGGCGTCAGGGTCTACCCGTTCAAGACCATCGAGGCCGGCGCGGTCGTCAACACCAGCGTCATCTGGGAGTCGCGCGGCCAGCGCAACCTGTTCGGCCCCAGAGGGGTCAGCGGCCTGGTCAACGTGGAGATCACCGCCGAGCTGTGCGTCCGGCTGGCCAGCGCGTACGCCACCACGCTCAAGAAGGGCGAGTACGTCGTCACCTCCCGCGACTGCTCCCTGGCCGCCAGGGCGCTCAAGCGGGCCGTCATCGGCGCGCTCACCGCGGGCGCGATCAACGTCCTGGACCTGGAGGCCGCCCCGCTGCCGGTCACGCGCTTCCACACGGCCCGCGAGTCGGCCGCGGGCGGCATCACCCTGCGCACCACCCCGGGCGACCCGCAGAGCGTGGACATCGTGATCATGGACGGCCGCGGCGCCGACCTGCCCCCGGCCGCGCAGCGCAAGCTGGAGCGGGTCTTCTCCCGGCAGGAGTTCCGGCGCGCGTTCCCGGGGGAGATCGCCGAGCTCACCTATCCGGCCAGGGCCGTCGAGGACTACACCCACGAGCTCCTGCGCCACGTGGACGTGGGCGACGTCAGGGACATGAAGGTGGTCGTGGACTGCGCGGGGGGCACCTCCTCGCTGGTGCTGCCCACGCTGCTCGGCCGCGTCGGGGTCGAGGTGCTCACCGTCAACGCCCGCCTCGACGACGTCTCGCCCACCGAGACGCTCGCCGAGCGCCGCCGCGACCTGCAGCGGCTGTCGGAGCTGGTCAGCTCGTCGCGGGCGGCGTTCGGGGTCCGGTTCGACCCGGTCGGCGAGCGCATCGCCCTGGTGGACGAGATGGGCCAGCTCATCAACGACGAACGCTCCCTGCTCGTCGTGCTCGACCTCGTCGCCGCCGAGCGCAGGGGCGGCCAGGTGGCCCTGCCGGTCACCACGACCAGGGTCGCCGAGCAGGTCTGCCGCTTCCACGGCGTGCAGGTGCAGTGGACCTCCACCGCGCTCGACGCCCTCACCTCGGCCGCCGCCGGCGCCGACATGATCTTCGCGGCGGACGGGCGCGGCGGCTTCGTGGTGCCGGAGTTCAGCCCCGCCATCGACGGGCTGGCCTCGTTCATGCGCCTGCTCGGGCTGGTGGCCCGCACCCGCCTGTCGCTCAGCCAGATCGACGCCAGGATCCCCGAGGTCAAGATGCTCAAGCGGACGATCCCCACGCCCTGGGCGGCCAAGGGGGCCGTCATGCGCTCGGTCATCGAGACGGCGGAGGCCGAGCACGAGAGCCGGCGCATCGACACCACCGACGGCGTGCGGGTGGCCCACGACGACGGGAGCTGGGTGCTCGTGCTGCCCGCCGCCACCGAGCCCGTGACCGATCTGTGGGCCGAGGCGGGCGACATGGACGGCGCCCAGGCCTTGCTCGAACGGTGGGCCCGCATTGTGGAGCAGGCCGCCATGTGAACAATGGTCGCGGAGAGTGACGAAAAAGCCATGACGGTTGACGCGCCCAGACAGTGCCGCAAGATCGTAATGTAGAAACGCGCGGCGGCATGGACCACGGGGCGGAAGCGGCGGTAACTTTGTCTGCGTCCAAACCACAGTCCAGTGCCCCGCCTTGACCTTTGCCGCTGATCAGCGTATGTTGCGGCATTCGCAAACTTGAAAAAGCGAAGCGAGGCGCGTCTTTGAGCACCGTCGCCGCGTCTTCGCGGTAGGAGGCCGAGCCGATCGATGCCGAGCGTCTACTGCACGCAGTGCGGGCACGCCAACCCCGAGGATGCCCGTTTCTGTTCCCGCTGTGGGTCACCGCTGACCAGACCCGAGGTCTCCGGGGACACCACGTCGACGATCTCCATCGCGGGAATCGAGGCATACGAGGCTGAGGCAGGCGACATGCTCCTGGCGGAGCGGGCGCTGGTCGAGCAGTTGCCGCCCGGCACGGCGCTGCTCACGGTGACCAGAGGCCCCAACCAGGGGAGCCGTTTCCGGCTGGACAAAAACCTCACCACGACCGGTCGCCATCCGGAGAGCGACATCTTCCTCGACGACATCACGGTCTCCCGCCGCCACGTCGAGTTCTACCGCCATCCCGGCGGCCAGTTCTCCGTGCGCGACGTGGGCAGCCTCAACGGCACCTACGTCAACAGGGAGCGCATCGAGGAGGTTCCCCTGCACTCCGGAGACGAGGTGCAGATCGGCAAGTTCCGCCTCGTCTTCCTGATGCGGACTCACGCCGGCGCATGATCGGGCCGAGCGAGCGACTCGTGGACGCGCCGTCCCGGGAGGTCGGATGACCTCCCAGGCGGCACGCTCTCACATGAGCATCGGGGAGGTGCTCGCGCTCCTTCAGGGCGAGTTCCCCGATGTGACGATCTCCAAGATCCGTTTCCTGGAGGGTGAGGGGCTGATCGAGCCCGAGCGCAGCCCGTCCGGCTACCGCAAGTTCACCCACCTGCATGTGGAGCAGCTGCGCTTCATCCTGCGCGAGCAGCGCGACCATTACCTGCCGCTGCGGGTGATCAAGGACAGGATGGCCGAGAGCTTCGGCCGCCCGCGCGCCGTACAGGAGAAGCAGGAGGTCCGGCTCAGCCGGGCCGAGCTGCTCGAGGCGGCCGGGATCGACGACGAGACGCTCACCGAGCTGGAGGACTACGGCCTGCTCGCCCCGGTGGCCAGGCGCTACGACGAGGAGGCCCTCAACGTGGCCCGCAGCGTCGGCGCGCTGGCCCGCTTCGGCCTGCGCGCCCGCCACCTGCGCGCGGTCAAGGCCGCGGCCGAGCGCGAGTGCGGGCTCGTCGAGCAGACCGTCGCCCCCATACTCAAACGGCGGGCCCCCGGCGCCATCGGGGAGGCCGACGAGGTCGCCAGGGAGCTTTCCACGCTCCTGCTCGACCTGCACGCATCCCTTGTGCGGTCGGGGATCCGGTCCGTGCTGGGGCGCTGAGACCCGGGCGAGCTGGGAGGCGGAGGCGCATTCCATGCCCGCCGGGTGTTACGTTGAATTGCAGTAGCCAGTCAGCAGTAGCGACCCGCAAATAGCTGTGCCGGGTGACCGGTCAGGAATACGGAGCAGCCCGTGTTGCAGATGGAGGTCGTGGGCGTTCGAGTTGAAATGCCCACAAATCAGCCGATCGTCTTGCTCAAGGAGGCACACGGGGAGCGGTTCCTTCCTATATGGATTGGCATGACCGAGGCGACGGCCATCGCCCTGGCCCAGGCGGAGGAGCCACCACCGCGGCCGCTCACCCACGACCTCTTCCGAGACGTGCTGAGCGCTCTGGGCGTCGGCCTGCGAGCGGTCAACATCGTCGCCCTGCGCGACGGCATCTTCTTCGCCGACCTGGTGTTCTCCAACGGCGTGGAGGTGAGCGCGCGGCCGTCCGACTCGATCGCGCTCGCCCTGCGCACCGGAGCGCGCATCTTCGCCAGCGAGGAGGTCGTCCAGGAGGCCGGGGTGATCATCCCGGACGACCAGGAAGACGAGGTGGAGAAGTTCAGGGAGTTCCTTGACACGATCACTCCCGAAGACTTCGGCAGGGCGGGGTAGGTATTTCGGTGCATTTACGCTTCACGACGCGCCGAGCCGGATCGTTGACTGAGCATGGTCACGGTCCTACGGTGCAAGTGAAACCCGTGGTCGCCCTTTACGAACCCCCAGATCAGGCCACGGGATGAGAGAAAGCCGGAGGTCCGCGTGGCGGTCAGCAGCGGCGAGGGAAAGACGGCCGGCCAGGAAGATCCGGTTCGGCGCGAAAGCGCGCGGCAGCGTGCCGGAGAGCAGGGCCTGCTCTTCGACGAACAGCCGGCGACCCTGCCGGCGGACATCGGATACCGCGGGCCGACGGCCTGCGCGGCGGCCGGCATCACCTACAGGCAGCTCGACTACTGGGCGCGCACGGGTCTCGTCGAGCCCACGATAAGAGCCGCGCAGGGCTCGGGCTCCCAGCGGCTCTACAGCTTCCGCGACATCCTGGTGCTCAAGGTCGTCAAGCGGCTCCTCGACACCGGGGTGTCCCTGCAGCAGATCCGTACAGCCGTGCAGCACCTGCGTGACCGCGGGGTCGCCGACCTCGCGCAGATCACGCTCATGAGCGACGGCGTCAGCGTCTACGAGTGCACCTCGGCCGACGAGGTGATAGACCTGCTCCAGGGCGGTCAGGGCGTGTTCGGCATCGCGCTCGGCCGGGTCTGGCGAGAGGTCGAGGGCTCCCTCGCGGAGCTGCCGGGGGAACGAGCGGCGGTCGAGGACACCGTCCCGGCCGACCACCCCGCTGACGAGCTCGCCCGCCGCCGCCGCGCGCGGCGCCTCGGCTAGCGCACCCCCTCCTGCCGTGGGCCGCCGGACGCGGCCCACCGGGCAATCTGGGCATAACGCGTTACCGGGGAAATTCATGCGTAACGCGGAGGGTTGTAATCTAGGACAGCAAGGCTTACGACCCCGTGCGGGAGAGTCCTTGAGGCCCCCGGGTCTCAGGGCGCCGAAGGAGCAACCCTCCCCGGAATCTCTCAGGCACCCTGTACCGCTCGGGTGAGGCAACTCTGGAAAGCAGGCGCACCCGCCAGGCGCGCCTCACCGACGGTGCAAGCCCCATTCCCGGGGTGAAGCTCTCAGGTCGCGGCGTCGCCGCGCTGACAGAGGGGGAGATCCGGCACTCGCCCGCGCCACGGCGCCGGTCTCCATAGCCTCGGGAGGCACTGTCCATGACCGACCTGTCAGCTCCGCCCTTCTCGTCCAGGCACATCGGCCCCTCCGCGGCCGAGCAGCAGCGCATGCTCGAGGCCGTGGGCTTCGAGTCCGTGGCGGATCTGGTGGCCGTGGCCGTCCCCGAGGCCATCAGGGCCAAGGACCGGCTCCAGCTGCCCGCCGCCGTCGGCGAGGCCGAGGCCATCGCCGAACTGCGCGCCCTGGCCGGGCGCAACCGCGTGCTCACCTCCATGATCGGCCTGGGCTACCACGACACGATCACCCCCGCCGTCATCCGGCGCAACCTGCTGGAGAACCCGGGCTGGTACACCGCCTACACCCCGTACCAGCCGGAGATCTCGCAGGGCCGCCTCGAGGCGCTGCTGAACTTCCAGACCGTCGTCTCCGACCTGACGGGCCTGCCCGTCGCGGGCGCCTCCCTCCTCGACGAGGCCACGGCCGCCGCCGAGGCGATGACCCTGGCCCGCCGCTCGGGCAAGTCCAAGAGCAGCGTGTTCGTGGTGGACGCCGACGCGCTGCCGCAGACCAAGGCCGTGCTCGCCACCAGGGCCGAGCCCCTGGGCATCACGCTGGTGGAGCACTCCCTCGACGGCGAGCTGCCCGAGTGTTTCGGCGTGCTCGTCCAGTACCCGGGCGCGTCCGGCCGGCTGCGTGACTTCCGCGCCGTGGCCGCCGCCGCGCACGAGGCGGGCGCGCTCGTCGTGGCCGCCGCCGACCTGCTGGCCCTCACCCTCGTGGCCGCGCCCGGCGAGCTGGGCGCCGACATCGCGATCGGCTCCTCACAGCGGTTCGGGGTGCCGTTCGGGTTCGGCGGGCCGCACGCCGCCTACATGTCCGTGCGCGAGGGCCTGCAGCGCCAGCTTCCCGGCCGCCTGGTGGGCGTGTCGGTGGACGCCGACGGCGACCCCGCGTACCGGCTGGCCCTGCAGACCCGCGAGCAGCACATCCGCCGCGAGAAGGCCACCAGCAACATCTGCACCGCGCAGGTCCTGCTCGCCGTCATCGCCGGCATGTACGCCGTCTACCACGGCCCCGAGGGGCTGCGCCGGATCGCCCACCGGGCGCACCGGCACGCCGTGGCCCTGGCCGGCGGGCTGCGCGAGGCGGGCCTGGAGGTCGTGCACCGCGACTTCTTCGACACCGTGCTCGTACGCGTGCCCGGCCGGGCCGCCGAGGTGGTCGCCGCCGCCGTCGAGCAGGGCGTGAACCTCTGGCGGGTCGACGACGACCACGTGTCGATCTCCTGCGACGAGAAGACCGGCGCCGCCGAGGTCGCCAAGGTGTGGGCCGCCTTCGGCGTCGACCGCTCCGACGTGACCCTCGAGGCCGACGCGCTGCCCGCCGCGCTGGCGCGCGAGTCCGGCTACCTGTCCCACCCGGTCTTCCACAGCCACCGCTCCGAGACCGCCATGCTGCGCTACCTGCGCAAGCTGCAGGACAAGGACATCGCGCTCGACCGCTCCATGATCCCGCTCGGCTCCTGCACCATGAAGCTGAACGCGACCACCGAGATGGAGCCGATCACCTGGCCCGAGTTCGCCGCGATCCACCCGTACGCGCCGGACGACCAGGTCGAGGGCTATCGCGAGCTGATCGGCACGCTGGAGGGCTGGCTGGCCGAGGTGACCGGCTACGACCGCGTCTCCATCCAGCCGAACGCCGGCTCGCAGGGCGAGTTCGCCGGGCTGCTGGCCATCCGCGCCTACCACCGCGCGGGCGGTCACGGCGAGCGCGACGTCTGCCTCATCCCGTCCTCCGCCCACGGCACCAACGCCGCCAGCGCGGTCATGGCGGGCATGCGGGTCGTGGTCGTGGCCTGCGACTCCGACGGCAACGTGGACCTGGCCGACCTCGACGCCAAGATCGCCAAGCACCGTGACGCGCTGGCCGCGATCATGGTGACGTACCCCTCCACGCACGGCGTGTACGAGGAGACGATCACCGAGGTGTGCGCCAAGGTGCACGAGGCCGGCGGCCAGGTCTACGTGGACGGGGCCAACCTCAACGCGCTGGTCGGGCTGGCCAGGCCGGGCGAGTTCGGGGCCGACGTGTCCCACCTCAACCTGCACAAGACGTTCTGCATCCCGCACGGCGGCGGCGGCCCGGGCGTCGGCCCCGTCGCGGTCCGCGGCCACCTGGCGGCCTTCCTGCCCGGCCACCCGCTGCACAACGGCACGCCGGTGGGTCCCGTCTCGGCGGCCCCGTACGGCTCGGCCGGGATCCTGCCGATCTCGTGGGCGTACATCCGGATGATGGGCTCCGAGGGGCTCACGGCGGCCACCGAGCAGGCCATCCTGTCGGCCAACTACCTGGCCAGGCGGCTCGCCCCGTACTACCCCGTGCTCTACACGGGGCGCGGCGGGCTGGTGGCCCACGAGTGCATCGTCGACCTGCGGCAGATCACCAAGGAGACCGGGGTCACCGTGGACGACGTGGCCAAGCGGCTCATCGACTACGGCTTCCACGCGCCGACCATGTCGTTCCCCGTGGCGGGGACGCTGATGATCGAGCCGACCGAGAGCGAGGACCTCGGGGAGCTCGACCGGTTCGTGGACGCGCTGATCGCCATCCGCGGCGAGATCGACAAGGTGGCGTCGGGGGCCTACGACCCGGCGGACAACCCGCTGCGGAACGCGCCCCACACGGCCGAGTCGGTCAGCGCCGACGAGTGGACCCACCCGTACACGCGCAGCGAGGCCGCCTATCCGCTGCCGTCGCTGCGTGACGGGAAGTACTGGGTGCCGGTGCGCCGGATCGACCAGGCCTACGGCGACCGGAACCTGGTGTGCTCCTGCCCGCCGCTGGAGGCGTACGAGGACTAGGAGCCCGGCGGCGTCCATTGCGGACGCGGCCCCACCACCGCGCCCGCGCTCTCCGCGCGGGCGTCCGCCGTTCTCCTTCAACGGCGGGATGAGCGACTTCGGCCTCCACCGGCGCACGGTCCGTTCGCTCGGGGCGGCGCTGTTCTCGCACGAGGTGGTGTTGGCGTTGACCATGGGGTCGTGGGCGTCCAGCGGGGCGGTGCTGGTCGGCTTACAGCCGGCCTCCGGCGTGTCGGCCGCGGGCCGCTGGTGGTGGGGCAGGCGGTGGTCCGGGCGGCGTTCGGGCCGGTCATGATCAGGACTGTACGCCTGTCGCCGCGCCGGGGTCCGAAGCCGGTCATTCCTTCCGCGTCAACTGAGCAGACATGATCGCCAGAAATCGTTAGGCTCGGTGCGACCGTCGCCAGAAGGAGCTCTCTTGACGTCCTCAGAGCTGGAGACCCCGCACCTCGACGCTGCCCGCCGCCTGGCCGAACGCGGTGATCTCGACGGCGCCGCCGCCATACTCGCCGAACTGGTCGCCGACCCCCACGGCCGGGACCGGGCCCAGGCCGCGGTGGGGCTCGCTGTGGTGCTGGAGGAGCGTGGCGACGTGGAGGCCGCCCGGGCCGCCGCCAGGACCGCGCTGGCCACCGGACACCCCGAGTACGCCGCCCAGGCCGCCTGCCACCTGGCGCAGGGGTTCGAACGGGAGGGGCGCGCCGAACAGGCCAGGGCCGCCTGGCAGGCCGTCCTGGGGGTGGGCACGGCCGCGTACGTGCCGCTGGCCCACCTCGCGCTGGCCCGGCTGGCGACGGCCGCCGACGACCTGGACGAGGCCGAGCAGGAGCTGCGGGCCGCCATGGAGGGGGGCGACCCGGGCGTGGGCGCGCGGGCGGCCCAGGAGCTGGCCTACCTGATGCTGGAGCACGGCGAACCGGGGGCGGCGGCCGACGTGCTCCTGGACGCGCTGGAGGACGCCCCCGCGGATGAGGTGCCGGGGCTGCGGGTCCAGCTCGGGATCGCGCATCTGGAGCTGGCCTGCGCGGAGTTCGCGGAGACGGTCGAGTACGGGGCGGACCCGCAGACCAGCGCCCTGGCCATCGAGCTCCTTGCCCGGACGCTGCCGCTGCGGGGGCGCGTCGACGACGCGGGGCGGGTGTGGTCGTACGGGCTGGAGCACGAGAACGAGACCCTCGCCGCCGAGGTCCGCCTCCGCTACCACCGCGACGCCTGACACCACCCGTCCGATGCGCGCCGGGTCCCCAGGCGCCTGACGCCCGCTCGCTTGACGCGTCCTTGGCGATGCCTGAGGAGCGAGACGGGCAGCAGCGGAATGGGCGGGGGCGCTCCCGTGGGCCTCCGCCACCTATCCGCCGCCCGGGGTCAGCCGCGGCGCATGATGGCCGCCGCCGAGGCCACGTTGATGACCACGATCGCGATCCACGTGATCGTCAGCCCCACCAGCCCCGCGTTGCCGGCCGCGATGGCCGTCAAGGGGATGCCGATGCCCATCGAGCCCAGCGCGATCGGGATCATCGCCGCTCCCGGAGTGCTCTTCTGCCGGTGCGGCGTTGTGCCGTGGTGGTCGAGCTCGGCCCGTACGCGGGCGGAGATCGTGGCGTCGAGCCGCTCCACGAACGATTCGACGAGCGCGGCTTCGTACTCGGGACCGAGGTCCCGGCGGGCGTCCAGGGTGGCCTGGAGATCATCCCGGATGGGGCGCTTATCTGGCATGACAGCAATCATCCACCGCCGACGCCACGCCGTCATCCGACCTGAGGGCTAAGGTGCCATCCTCCCCAGGTACGGTGCTGGCATGGAGGTCATGACCCCGCGAGGGCCCGCGTTCGTCCAGGTGGACGAGGTGGCGGACCCGCGGCTGCTGCTGGTGCTCACCCACGGTTCGGCCGGGGGCGTGGACGCTCCCGACCTGCTCGCCGTACGGGACGCCGCGCTCAAGGCCGGGGCCGTCGTGGCCAGGGTGACGCAGGCCTTCAGGGCGGCGGGGGCGCGGGCGCCGGGGTCGGCGGTCAAACAGGACGAGGCGTGGGAGATCGTCCTCAAGGAGGTGCGCGCGCTCTGGCCGGGGCTGCCGCTGGTGCAGGGAGGGCGGAGCAACGGGGCGCGGGTCGCCTGCCGTACGGCCGGGGCGGTCGGCGCGGCGGCCGTGGTGGCGCTGGCCTTTCCGCTGCACCCGCCCGGGAAGCCGGAACGCTCCAGGGCTGACGAGCTACGCGGCGCCGGAGTGGACGTGCTGGTGGTCAACGGGGACCGGGATCCGTTCGGCGTGCCGGACGCCGCTGACGCGGCACGCCTGGTGGTGCTGCCGGGGGAGGGACACGACCTCAAGAAGGACCCCGCCCGAGTGGGCGAGGTCGTGGCGGAGTGGATGGTCCACTACGCCTAGCTCACGCCGCGCCGACCACGGGTCGGTGTGGTGCGATGGCGGCTCCGCTGGGCAGCAGCTCCCCGGTGTCCTCGAACAGGACGACACCGTTGCAGAGCAGGCTCCACCCCTGCTCGGGGTGGCAGGCGAGAGTGCGTGCCTTCTCGCGGTCGGGCGCCTCGGCATCCGGACAGGCCGGGTCGTGCGGGCACATCGGCGTGCCTCCGATATCTCGTGGGATGCTCCCGTTTGGAGGGTCGGGAGCCGGCTCGGGTAATTGTTCTGGCAAGTGTGCGACGGATGTCACACTCCCGGACATAGTCCATGAGGACTGTTACAGAAGGGATCCCCGTTCGTGTGACCTTCGACACAGCGTGCCGTATGCAGGATAACGGGCCAAGCGCGACACGCGCACTACGTTTGCAATCCCTTGAGCAGAGCGTCGAGTCCGCGCTCGAAATCGATATCTGCTCTTTCGTCCCGTCTGACCCATTCGTCAACTTCAGGATCGGCCCAGCCCGACTGCTGCACCTCGACGGCCACGCTCCCGAAGACGAAGGCCCTCAGCGCGCGTACGGCCTCCGGCGCGTCGGACAGGCCGCCGTCGGCGAGCTGTTCCGTCTGCTCGCTGATGGCGAGGGCCGTGGCGCCCTTGGGGGGCTTGGTCAGGGCCAGCGCGAGCACGCCCGGATGCTCGCGCAGCAGCTCCCGCCCCGCCCGGCACCAGGCCTTGGCCGTCTCCTGCCAGGTGGCCGCCTGCTCGACGCGGACCGCGGTGACGTGCTCGGCCAGGGCGTCCATCAGCGCCTCCTTGCCCCTGGGCAGGTGGTGGTAGATGGCCATGGCCTCCACCTGCAGGGCGTCGCCCAGCCGGCGCATGGTGAGCCGGCGCAGGCCCTGGCTGTCGGCGATGTGGAGGGCGGCCTCGATGATGCGCTCGCGGGAGAGCGGTACGGGCGGTCTCTTGGCGGGCATGGAGATCATCTTACTTCGTAAAGCCGCTCGCGCCGGGTCGATTTCCCGCTGTGTCGCACGACAGCGTAACCTTGGCGGTTGAACGAGTGCAGGCTGCGTGAAAGGGCAGGGTCGATGGCGTTTTTCCGTCCGCGGGTGAGCCGGGAGGCCGAGGTTCGCTACCACGCGGACCAGGAGATCTCCAAGAGCTTCCCCGAGTTGCTCGACAAGGCCCGCGAGGCCGAGGAGACGCTGCGTGAGCTGCGGGCCGCGGCGGCGGACGAGATCGAGCTGATGGCAGCCGGCCGCGCCTTCGACAGGGCGCTGACCGACGCCCTGCGCGCCGCGGAGGCGGGGCAGCGGGCCACGTTCGGGGTGAAGGCCTACGACGACCGGATCGCGCGCCGCAAGGCCAAGGCGACGCCCACGGGGTCGATGTGGACGGCCGAGGTCGACCGGCTGCGCACGCTGCGCGAGGACAACCGCATGTGGGGGATCCCGCGCGTGCCGCGCCCGGTGCCCGCGACCCTCTGACATCCCGCAAGTCCACTCTCGCGAACCCGGTCCCGCGAGTTCCAAGGGCATGAAGAAGCCCCGGCACAGCCTCCCTCGTTGTGCCGGGGCTTCGGGTTTTCAGCTCGCCCAGTCCAGCAGCGGGCGGGTGTTGCTGGGGTGGCGCAGCTTGGACAGCGACTCCTTCTCCAGCTGGCGGATCCGCTCCCGGGTCAGCCCCAGGTGCTTGCCGATCTCGTCCAGCGTGTGCGGCTTGCCGTCCACCAGGCCGAAGCGGAGCGCCATGATCTTCGACTCCCGGGGGGAGAGGTTGTCGAGCACGCCGCGCAGCTGGTCGCCCAGCAGCTGACGGTCGACGATCTCCGAAGCCTCGGGCGAGTCCACGTCCTCGATGAGGTCGCCGATCGTGGTCTCCCCGTCCTCGCCGATCGTGGCGTTGAGCGAGATCGGCTGGCGGCTGGTGCGCAGCAGCTCCTCGATCTGGTCGGGCGTCTTGTCCAGCTCGACGGCCAGCTCCTCGGGCGTGGGCTCGCGCCCCAGGCGCTGGTGCATGTCACGCTCGACGCGCGACAGCTTGGACAGCATCTCCAGAACGTGCACGGGCAGCCGGATCGTACGGGCCGAGTCGGCGAAACCGCGCTGGATGGCCTGCCTGATCCACCACATGGCGTACGTGGAGAACTTGAACCCCTTGGTGTAGTCGAACTTCTCCACGGCCCTGATCAGCCCCAGGTTGCCCTCCTGGACCACGTCCAGCAGCGACATGCCGCGGTCGGTGTACTTCTTGGCGACCGACACCACGAGCCGGAGGTTGGCCTCGAGCATGTGGTCCTTGGCCCGCTTGCCGTCCTCGATCACCAGGTGGAGGTCCTCCTGGGCGGACAGGGGCAGGTCGGGCTCGGTCTCCAGCTTGTACTCGGCGTACAGGCCCGCCTCGATCCGCCGGGCCAGCTCGACCTCCTGCGCAGCCGTGAGCAGCGTGCGGCGGCCGATGGACTTGAGGTAGGTGTGCACGGAGTCGCCCATGGCCGACTGGGTGTCGTCCAGGTCGATCTGCTCGTTCTCGATCTCGGCGTCCTCGGCGCTGAGCTCGAGGTCCTCCGGCACGTCCTCCTCGTGCTCCGGCTTGGCCTCGGGCCGGGTCACGGCCCTGGCGGCGGCCTCTGTGGCGTTCTTGGCCGTGCCGTTTCTCGGCGGGGCGGTTTTTGCCTCCGACGCCTTGCGGCCGGTAGTCTTTGCACGCGCGGGCTTCCTGGAGGTCTTCTTCGGGGCGGTCTTGCTGAGAGACGGCTCGTTCTCGGCGGCCAGGCTCACACCGCTCTCCGAGAGCTCGCGCAGGATCGTGCGGCCTTCAGAGGGGCTGATGCCGGCCTCCGCGAAAGCGTCACGCAGTTCCGCGAGAGAAAGGTGACCCTGGGCTCGCCCTCGTTCAATGAGTTGGTCGAGAGTCGCAGATGGGGTCGCTACGGCGGTTCTGGGCATGAGGACACCTCCTCCGTACGGAGTCGAAGCGATCAGGCAGGTTGTGGTGGGGCGGCTTCTGTTCGCACGGCGCACCAGTATCAATAACGCCAATCGCTGTCATTTGTTCCCGGTGGGACGAAAAAGGGGCGGATCGCCCCAGTAGACGAACCGCCCCTCCCTTAGGTCCTATTCCCGGATCTTGATCTCCCCGGGCGACACCTCGGGCATGGGCATCGGCTGAGCGTCCTGCAGGCGCTGGTCCGTCCAGTAGTCGATGACCGCGTCGGGGTCCGGGTTGACATCGCGGGAGACCACGATGCCATCGTCGCTGGTCGTGGGCGTCGGCGACGATGTCGGCGGTACCTTCTCCACCACGGCTCGGGTCTCCTTGGCGACCTGGTCGAGCTTGCCCGCCGAGGCGGCCGCCGCGACTGAGGCGCCTCCGACGACGATGACGCCGACGACTGCCGCGGATGCCCACATCTTGCGGGTCTGATCCATGAAGGCTCCCTCCCTCTCCCCAACTAAGACGCAGCCGCAACTCATCAGGTTCCTGCCCGGAGCCGGACGAAGTCGGTCTTTCCGTTCGGCAGCAGCGGAAGCTGGGACACCAGGCGCAGGCTGCGCGGGGCGGCGTGAGGGGGAAGCCTATCGCGGCAGAACGCCCTCAATTGAGGAAGCGTGAGTGGCGTGTCGGGATTGGCGGGCACCACGATGGCCGTGACCAGTTCGCCCCACTCCGCGTCGGGCGTGCCGATGACGGCCACGTCGGCCACCTCCGGATGGGTGCCGAGCACCGCGGCCACGGCGCCGGCCACCACCTTCTCGCCGCCGGTGTTGATCACGTCGTCGGCCCGGCCGAGCACGCGCAGCCGGCCGCCGGTCAGTTCGCCCAGGTCGGAGGTGCGGAACCAGTCGCCGTCGAAGGGGTCGGAGTCGCCGAAGCGATAGCCGGAGAACAGCACGGCGCCGGCGATCCTGATCAGCCCGTCATCGCCGATCTTGACATCCACGTTGGGAAGGGGCCGGCCGTCGTAGACGCAGCCGCCGCACGTCTCGCTCATCCCGTACGTCGTCACCACCCGGGCGCCGAGGTCCCGGGCCTGCTCCAGCAGCCCCGGCCGGGGCGCGGCGCCGCCGAGCAGGATCGTGCGGAACCCCGACAGGTCCGCGCCCAGCTCGACCAGCCGGTGCAGCTGGGTGGGGACGAGGGAGACGTGGTCGGCCCCCGAGGCGAGCACCTCGTGCGGGTCGAACCGGGCGTGGATGATCGGCTCGCTCTCCGACAGCAGGGCGCGTACCAGGACCTGGAGGCCGGCGATGTGGGCGACGGGCAGGCAGCACAGCCAGCGCTCGCCCTTGGCGGCCGCCACGTGGCGCAGGGAGGCGGCGGCGGAGGCGCGCAGGGCGGTGGCCGAGAGCAGCACGCCCTTGGGGGCGCCGGTGCTGCCGCTGGTGGCGATCACCACCGCCACGTCGGAGGGGACGCCCTCGCCGTCTCTCCGGAGCGCGCCGTCGACGTGCGTGGGGCGCAGCGCGGCCAGGGCGGCCTCGGACTGGCCCGGGGCCAGGGGGAGCACGGCCGGGCCCGCGCCGCTCAGCGCGTCCCGGATCGCCGCGTACAAGGCGGGTCCCGGAGGCTGCACAATGGCATGCAGCGGACGGTCCGGATGCGACGGGTTCCTCCACATGCTCGTAAGGTTAGTGGCGACAGGTCGGACAGAGGCGCAGGGAGGGTCGTGACGCGTTCTCCCGTGGTCTTCCGCATCCCCATGCGCACGCGGTTCCGTGGGCAGACCGTCAGGGAAGGCGTGCTGCTGCACGGTCCCGCCGGCTGGGGGGAGTTCTCCCCGTTCCCGGAGTACGGCCCGCGCGAGTGTGCCCGCTGGCTGGCGTGCGCCCGCGAGGCGGCCTTCGAGGGATGGCCGGAGCCGGTGCGCGACAGCGTCCCCGTCAACGCGACCGTGCCCGCCGTGGGGGCCGAGCAGGCCCATGACATCGTCCGGCGCTCGGGCTGCGGCACGGCCAAGGTCAAGGTGGCCGAGCGGGGCCAGACCTTCGACGACGACGTGGCCAGGGTGGAGGCCGTACGCGACGCGCTCGGGCCGGGCGGCCGGCTGCGGGTCGACGCCAACGGCGCGTGGGACGTGGACGAGGCGGTGCGGCGGCTGAAGCGGCTCGACCGGTTCGACCTGGAATACGCGGAGCAGCCGTGCGCCACGCTGGAGGAGCTGGCGGCGGTGCGGCGCGCCTGCGACGTGCCGATCGCGGCCGACGAGTCCATCCGCAGGGCGGAGGATCCGCTGCGGGTGCGGGCGGCGGAGGCGGCCGACATCGCGGTGGTCAAGGTACAGCCGCTCGGCGGGGTGCGCGAGGCGCTCAAGGTGGTGGAGGCGTGCGGGCTGCCCGCCGTGGTCTCCAGCGCCGTGGAGACATCCGTGGGCCTGGCAGCGGGGCTGGCGCTGGCGGCGGCGCTGCCGGCGTTGCCGTACGCGTGCGGGCTGGGCACGATGGCGTTGCTGGCGGGCGACGTGGTGGACGACTCCCTGGTGCCGGTGGAGGGCTCTCTGGCAGTACGGCGTCCTTCGGTGGATTTTCAGCATTTGTCGGCTTTTGAGATTGAATCTTCCCAGTGGCTTCGCCGGATGCAGGAGGCGTCACTTTGAACCCCGCTACCGCACTGGCCACGGTCCTGGTCGACGAGCTGGTGCGCTGCGGCCTCACCGACGTGGTGCTGGCCCCCGGCTCGCGCTCGGCCCCGCTGGCGCTGGCGCTGCACGCAGAGTCGCGGGTGCGCCTGCACGTGCGCATCGACGAGCGGTCGGCGTCGTACCTGGCGCTGGGGCTGGCCAAGCGCGGCGAGCGGCCGGTGGCGCTGATCTGCTCCTCCGGCACGGCCGTGGCGAACTTCCACCCCGCGGTGATCGAGGCGAGCGAGTCGGGCGTGCCGCTGCTGGTGCTGACCGCCGACCGGCCGCCCGAGCTGCGCGGCACGGGCGCCAACCAGACGATCGACCAGATCAAGCTGTTCGGCTCGGCGACCCGCTGGTTCGCCGAGGTGGGGGTGCCGGAGGACCGTCCCGGGCAGGTGGCCTACTGGCGCTCGCTGGCCTGCCGCGCCTACCAGCGCGCCTCAGGCCCGTCCGACCCGGGGCCCGTGCACCTCAACCTGGCCTTCCGGGAGCCGCTGATCCCCGACGGCGACACCTCCTGGTCCGAGCCGCTCGACGGCGGCGGCAACGGCCCGTGGGTGCGGGCCAGGGTCGCGCCCCCGCCCGTCGCCCTGCACATCGCGCCGACCAGGCGCGGCGTGCTGGTGATCGGCGACGGCGCGGCCAACGTGCGCCGCTACGTGGCCGCGGCGGGCATGGCGGGCTGGCCGGTGCTGTCGGAGCCCAACGGCGGCGGCCGCTACGGCGACCACTCGATCTCCACCTACCACTACCTGCTGGGCACGCCGGAGTTCGCGGACACCCACCGGCCCGACGTGATCGTGACGCTGGGGCGGCCGGGGCTGTCCAGGCCGCTGCTGTCGTGGCTGAAGCGGGCCGGGGAGCACATCGTGGTGGCCCCCGACCTGGGCCGCTGGCCCGACCCGACCCGCTCGGCCACGCAGGTGGCGCAGGCCGTGGAGATCCCGGTGGCGGCCGGCGACGACTCGTGGCTGCACGCCTGGCGGCAGGCGGACGCGGTGGTCAGGTCGGCCACGGACGCGGTGCTGGACGCGTCGGGCACGAGCGAGCCGCGCCTGGCCAGGGACCTGGTGGACGCCCTGCCCAACGGCGCGCTGCTGTTCTGCGGCTCCTCGATGCCGATCCGCGACCTGGACCAGGCGATGCGGCCGCGGCGCGGCATCAGGCTGATGGCCAGCCGGGGCGCCTCCGGCATCGACGGCGTGGTGTCCGCGGCGATGGGCGCGGCGCTGGCCCACAACGGCCCCTCCTACGCGCTGATCGGCGACCTGTCGTTCCTGCACGACCAGAACGGGCTGATCCTCGGGCCCCGCGAGCCCCGTCCCGACCTGTGCTTCGTGGTCGTCAACAACGACGGCGGCGGGATCTTCTCGCTGCTGCCCCAGGCGGCGGTGCGCGACCCGTTCGAGCGGGTGTTCGGCACGCCGCACGGGGTGGAGCTCGCATACGTGGCGGCGGCCACGCGGACGCCGTACACGCTGGTGGAGGACATCTCCGACCTGCCCAAGGCGCTGCGCGGCGAGGGGCCGCGCGTGGTCGAGGTGCGCACCGACCGCGAGGAGAACGTCCTCGTGCACGCCCGCCTGCGCGAGGCCGCGCAGGAGGCCGTCCGTTCCTACCTGGAGGGTTAGCGGCTCAGCACGTCGAGCAGGCGATTGAGCGGGCCGTCGAGGCCGTGGCGGTCGGCGAGGGCCACGAGGGCCTCGGGGTCGCGCGGCTTGGCCGGCAGGGTGAGGTCGGTGCCGGGCAGCGGCGCGTCGGAGGCCACCTTGACGACGGCGGGGGCGGCGCTCAGGTAGTCGCGGGCTGCGCCCAGCTTGGTGCGGGCGCCCGCGGGGAAGCCGTCGGTGACGCCCGTGTCGAGCGCCTGGAGCAGCGCCTCCAGCGAGCCGAATCGGGTGATGAGGGCGGCGGCGGTCTTCTCGCCGACGCCGGCCACGCCGGGCAGGCCGTCGCTGGGGTCGCCGCGCAGGGTCGCGAAGTCGGCGTAGGCGCGCCCGGGGATGCCGTACTTGGCGGTGACGAACGCCTCGTCCACGATCTGCAGGTTGCGGATGCCGCGGGCGGTGTAGAGGACGCGTACGGGGCGGGCGTCGTCGACGAGCTGGAACAGGTCGCGGTCGCCGGTCACGATGTCGACCGCGCCCGGGGCCCCGTGGGTGAGGGTGCCGATGACGTCGTCGGCCTCGTAGCCGGGCGACTCCAGGCGGGCGATGCCGAGCGCGTCGAGCACGTCCTGGATGACGGCGATCTGCGGGACGAGCGCCTCGGGGACCTCCTCGGTGTTGCCGTGGGCGACGCGGTGCGCCTTGTACGTCGGGATCGCCTGGACGCGGAAGGCGGGCCGCCAGTCGGCGTCCATCGTGGCCGCGAGCTCGGTGGGGGAGTGCTGGCGGACAAGGGTTGCGATCATGTCGATGAGCCCGCGCACGGCGTTGACCGGTGAGCCGTCCGGGCCCTTGATCGACTCCGGCACGCCGAAGAAGGCGCGGAAGTAGAGCGACGGGGTGTCGAGAAGCATCAGCACGCGTCTATGGTCGCACCCTTGACGAGCGGTTCCGCGCTCTGTGCCGGTATGGAGACCGCCAGCAGGCAGGCGTCGTCCTCGGGGTTGGGGCCGCCGATGTCGGCCAGGAGGTGGTCGAGCCCGGCGTCCAGGTCGCGGGCGGGCACGTCGCGGGCGGCGGCCAGGACCAGGTCGAGGCCGACGTCGATGTCGCGGGTGCGCCGCTCGACCAGCCCGTCGGTGAACAGCAGCAGCAGGTCCCCGGGCAGCAGCCGGGTGGTGGCCAGCTCGTACGGGCGGCCCGAGGCGGCGCCGAGCAGCACGCCGCGGGGCTGGTCGAGCTGCCTGGCGACGCCGTCGCGCACGAGGATGGGCGCCAGGTTGCCCGCCTGGCCCCAGGCGAACACCCGGGTCTCCGGGTCCAGATGGCCGATGATCGCGGTGGCGGTGGTCTCCTTGAGCTGGTGCAGGACGAGGTCGTTCAGCCAGGTGAGCAACCGGTGGGCGGGCTGGCCCGTCATGGCGAGACCGACGAGGGCGTGGCGGAGCTGGGCCATGTGGGCGATGGCGGGCAGGCCGTGGCCGGAGACGTCGCCGATGGCCAGCAGCAGCCGGCCGTCGGGCGCGGGCGCGGCCTCGAACCAGTCGCCACCGAGGCTCGCGGTCTTCTCGGCGGGCACGTACCGGACCGCGATGGTGGTGTGGGGCAGGTCGAGGCATCCGGGGTGCTCGGGGAGGATGGCCTCGCGCAGGGCGAGCATGACGTGGAGTTCCTCGGCGGCCTGCTCGCGGGCCTCGAGGAGCTGGCGGCGCGACTCCGACATCAGGCGCTCGGCGCGGCGGCGGCCGGTGATGTCCTGGATGACGCCGTGCAGGCCGATGGGCCCGCCGGGGGCCATGAGGGGTTCGAGGACGACGCGCAGGTCGCGCAGCTCGCCGCGGCGGCGGATGCGGAACTCCGCCTGGACCGGCTCGACGCTCTCCACGGCCGACCACAGGAGCCGGTCGAGGGTGCCCATGTCCGCCTGCTCGACGTGCTTGGCCAGGTCGGGCAGGGCGATCGGGCCGTCGGCCGGGTCGCGGCCGAAGATCAGGTAGACCTGGTCGGACCAGATCGTCTCGCCGCTGTGCATGTGCCATTCCGCCCAGCCCATGTTGCCGAGCCGCTGGGCGTGCGCCAGCCGTACGGCGAGCATCTCGGCGTCGTTCTCGTGGCCGGGGTGGTCAGTGTGGCCTTTGTTGCTGTTGTGACCGAGCGGCTCGGCCGCACCTGCGACGTCGACCATGGTCCCACTTTCAAAGATGGACAATTGGCCCCACAGTACGTGACCAATCTTGAACGGAGTGTAGCGGTGGCTTGCCGTGTTGTGAGAGCTTTTCGCGGATTTTAGGCGGCGCGCTCCGAGTAGATTATGGGCTGTGACGTCCTCAGATCTGTATCCCGTGTCCCGTCTCACCGCCGTCCAGGAGGCCACCGCCAAGGCCGGTCTCGACGCCCTTTTGCTGACGCCCGGCCCCGACTTGCGCTACGTGAGCGGATACGAGGCCAAGCCGCTGGAGCGGCTGACGTGTCTCGTGGTGCCCGCCTCCGGCGAACCGTACATGATGGTGCCCCGGCTGGAGCTGCCCGCGGCGCAGGCGTCGCCCGCCTCGCGGCTGGGGCTGGAGTTCGTGGCGTGGGACGAGACCGACGACCCGTACGCCATCGCGGCGGCGCGGCTCGGGCAGGTCGAGAAGGTGGGCCTGGCCGACCGGATGTGGGCCATGTCGTCGCTGCGCTTCCGCGAGGTATTGCCGGACGCGGAGCAGGTGCTGGCCGGGACCGTGCTGCGGGAGCTGCGCATGCGCAAGTCGGCCGCGGAGGTGGCGGCGCTGCGCGAGGCTGGGGAGGCGATCGACGCGGTGCACCGGCGGGTGCCGGAGTTCCTGCGCGCCGGACGCACCGAGCGCGAGGTGGGCCGGGACATCGCCGAGGCGATCCTGGCGACCGGCCACGCGACGGTCGACTTCGTCATCGTCGCCTCCGGGCCCAACGGGGCCAGTCCCCACCACGACGTCTCCGACCGGGTGATCCAGGCCGGGGAGCCGGTCGTGGTGGACATCGGCGGGCAGCTGCACAACGGCTACTGCTCCGACTCGACGCGCACGTACAGCGTCGGGGAGCCGCCCGCGGAGTTCGCCGCCTACTACGAGGTGCTGCGGCGGGCGCAGGACGCGGCCTGCGCGGCGGTGCGGCCGGGCGTCTCGTGCGAGTCGATCGACGCGGCCGCCCGCGACATCATCGCCGAGGCGGGCTACGGCGAGTACTTCATCCACCGCACCGGCCACGGCATCGGGATCGAGACGCACGAGGAGCCGTACATCGTCTCCGGGAACGGCGAGCCGATGGAGCCCGGCTTCGCGTTCTCCGTGGAGCCCGGCATCTACCTGCCCGGCCGCCACGGGGCGCGGATCGAGGACATCGTGGTCTGCACCGACACGGGCGCCGAGCGGCTCAACAACACCCCGCGCGACCTCGTCATCGTGTAGGTCGTGTTCGCGGAGGTCGCCTGCGCCAGCAGGCCCGGGTCCGGGCGGCCCAACGAGGACCTGGTGATCGCGGGACCGTCGTGGATCGTCGTGCTCGACGGGGCGACGGCCGCGCCCGGGGTCGCCGGCGGGTGCGCGCACGACGTGGCGTGGCTGGTGGGGCGGCTGGGGGACGCGCTGGCGACCGGGCTGAACACCGATCCCGGCCCGCCGCTGGCGCAGATCCTGGAGGCGGCCATCGAGACGACGATGGCCGCCCACTCCGGCACCTGCGACCTGGACGATCCCGACTCGCCGTCCTCGACGGTGGCCATGGTGCGGACCGGCCCGAACGGGGTCGAATATCTCGTGCTGGGCGACACGTCCGTCGTCTTCTCCATGGCGGGCGGCGGCGTCCGGGTGGTGAGCGACGACCGGGTCGAGCGCCTGCCGGGCGGGCGGCCGTACACGGTGGAGCTGGTACGGCGGATGCGCAACGCGCCCGGCGGGTTCTGGGTGGCGGGCAGCCGCCCGGAGGCGGCCCGGCAGGGGCTGTGCGGCGTCGTGGCGGACGCGCGTGGCGTCGGCGCGCTCACCGACGGGGTGTCGCGGCTCGTCGACTGGTACGGGTGGAGCTGGCGCGACCTCGTGGCGGCGCTGGACGGGCAGGGGCCCGAGGCGGTGATCGCGGCGGTCAGGGAGCTGGAGAGGCGCCGGGGGCCGGTGTACGGGAAACGGCACGACGACGCCACCGCCGCCTGGACCCGGGTCGGCGCCTGGCACTGAGGTGTATCAGAGGCCGCCGGCCGCCCTCTGGGAAGGCGAGGGCGGCGGAGGGAGTGCGCATGTTCGTCGGCAGGACAGCGGAGCTCGCCCTGCTGGGCGCGCAACTGCGCGCGGCGGACGGGGGGTCCGCCAGGAGGGTGGTCGTCGAGGGGCCCGAGGGGATCGGCAAGACGGCGCTCATCCACCGGCTCGTCGCTCCCGGGGGCGCGCCTGTGCTGTCGGCCAGCGGCGAGGAGAGTGAACGGGAGCTCGAACTCGGCGTCGTGCGCCAGCTCCTGGACGAGGCGGCGCGTCTGGGGGCGCCCGTGACGTCGGGGCAGGACCCGTGCGCCGCCGGGCAGGCGGTCTGCGAGGCGATCGACGCGCTCCAGGCGCAGGGTCCCCTGGTGGTGCTGATCGACGACGCGCAGTGGGCGGACGGCCCCTCGTTACGGGCCCTGTCCTACGTGTTGCGGCGGACGCGGGCCGGGCGCGTGCTCGTGCTGCTGGCCTGCCGCGACGTCGCCGGGCCGTGGCTGCCGGAGGGGCTGCGGCGGCTCCTGACCGGCGACGACACGCTGCGCGTCACGCTCGACGGCCTGACCGCCGCCGACCTGGCCGAGCTGGCGGGCCTGGCCGATCCGGCATCTGGCGGGGACGGCGCCGCGACAGGCACCGCGACGGGAACCGGGACGGTGCTCGGCCGGGCCGCCGCGCGGCTGCGCGAGCACACGCTGGGCAACCCGCTGCACGCCCGTGAGCTCCTGGCCGCCCTCCCCGTCCACGTCCTGGCCGACCCCGGCACGCGGCTGCCCGCCCCGGGCACGTACCTGCGCTCCTTCGCCCGCCGCCTGCACGCCTGCGCCCCCGCCGCCCGCGGGCTCGTCGCCGCCTGCGCGGTCCTCGGCGAGAGCAGCCCGCTGCACGTGGCGGCAGCCGTCGCCGGGGCCGCCTCCGGGGCCGCTGCGAGGGCGGCGGCCGGGGCCGTCGCGGGCGGCGTGGAGGAGCCGCTGGACGCGCTGGAGGAGGCCGTCGGCGCCGGGCTGCTGCGCGAGCTGCCCGGCCGCCTGATCGGCTTCACCGAGCCGCTGGCGCGGGCGGCCGCCTACGACGGGCTCGGGGCCGGTGCCCGGGCGCGGCTGCACCTGGCCGCCGCCCGCCTGGCCGAGGAGGCCGGTACGGCCCTGCGCCACCGGGCGGCGGAGGCCGGCGGGCCCGACGAGGCGCTGGCCGAGGAGCTGGCCGGATTCGCCGCCAAGGCCGCCCAGCACGGGCGGTGGCAGGAGGCCGCCGCCCACCTCGACCTGGCCGCCGGGCTCACCGAGTCGGCCGCCCGCCGCGACGAGCTGTCCACGGCCGTCCTGGAACACGTCCTCGTCGGGGGCGACGTGGTCCGCGCCGCCGAGCTCGCCGCCGCCCGCAACGCCGATCCCCGCCCGGTGCGCCGGTACGTGCTGGGCCGGCTCGCGCTGGCCTCGGGGCGCTTCGAGGAGGCGGCCGAGCTGCTGGCCGAGGCGTGGCGGCACCGGGAGCCCGGGTTCGCCGCCGACGTGGCCGAGCAGCTCGCCTGGCTGCACCTGGTCAACGGAGACCGGGAGGCGGCGGCGAGCTGGGCGGGCCTGGCGATCGAACAGCCCGTCGCGGGCTCGGTCGCCAGACCGTACGACGTGCTGGCGCTGGGAGGGTCGCCCGGCGTCGGCGCGCCGCCCGACGGCCTCACGGCGGCGCCCGGCGTCGGC